>CAMAWK010000020.1 GCA_945861915.1 Flavobacterium psychrophilum
TTTTTTTATGTAACTTTTAAACCTTTTACAAATTTAGTTATCAAAGAACTGAACCTTAAAATTTTTATATTATGAAAACCAAATTTTTATTAGTTGCGTCCTTAGTTTCATTTGCTTTTTTTATGAGTTGCTCTACAGACGAGACAACCGAAACTGAAGCTGTTTCAAAAACTATCACAACGGATGATGCCGTTGTTAATTCAGAAATTGATGCTTCAGTTGATGATGTTTCTATCATTGTGGAAGATCAATTTTCTGTACAACAAAATGCTGCTTCAAGAACTATTGAGCCTGTAAAAAGCATTTTGCCTGTTTGCGCTACAGTTAATACAGTTGCAGGAATAGATACTTACACCAAAACAATCGATTTTGGAACAGTAGGTTGTGCTATGCCAAACGGAAATGTATTGAAAGGGAAAATTATTATTAGTTTTTCTAAAAATGCTACGACCCCTTCGAGAACTATTTCTTATACATTAGAAGGCTTTTATCACAATGATAAATTGATTGAAGGAAATAAAACTATTACTCACGAAAAGAAAAGTACCGATTTGTTAGAGACTTTACATCCAGTAACTACTCATTTAATTGATGTTACAGTTACTTTTGCTGACGGTAAAATTTACACAAGAAAAGGTACTCATGTAAGAGAAATGACTGAAGGTTTTGCTACTTTGGGCAATTGGGAAGACAATGTATTTAAGGCAACTGGAAACCATGTAACTAACTTTCCGAATGGCGCTGTATTTACTACAACCATCCAAAATCCGCTGGTTTTTAAATCGATTTGTAGAAAACCTTTTCCAGTAGCGGGAGTCGTTGAAATTAATAAAAACGGTGGCATTGCGACTTTAGATTATGGAACGGGAGAATGCGATAATTTAGCTACTATCACTGCAGAAGGAGTTTCAAAAGTAATTGAACTGAAGAGAAATAATAAATAATAAATTAGTTTATCCAAAAAAAACGTCCCAACTCGGGACGTTTTTTTTTATTATTAGATTTCACCTAATTTTTTTATTAATTACTTTCCAATTTTTAATAATCCAATTTGATCGTCAGCATTTAACATTATTTCACCAGGATTAATTTCCAAACTAGTTAATATTCTTGCTTTAATCTTACTTTCTTTATAGCTGTATACTTCTTCTTTTTTAAATTCTCCATTGGTTTTTACAGTCAGAAGAAATAAGGAATTTTTTGTAGACGATGATTTTAACGATTTAGAATTTCTTTTTGTATCCTTGTCAGATTGTGCTTCAAGGTTTGAAGTTAAATCTTCATAAACAATGTAGGTGTTGTCATTTTTGAAAGTTGAAATAATTGAAGCATTTCCAGCATTTTTTTGATATTTTGGAATTCTACTAACTGATTTTACCTCCATTTTACTATCTGTTTGAATACAAGCTATATCACAATAGTATTCAATATATCTTGTTGTGCATCCATATTGACCACAAATAGTAACGACATCCATGCGATATTGTTCCGCAACTATTGAGTATCCTCCGTCACTTTTTTGATAGATTTTTCTAATCTTATAAGGTACAAAATCTTGAGTTTTTTTGATTTCCTCAGGATAGAGCCCAGAAACTTTTATCATTTTCGATTTTCCTAGTTTTAAAGTATTACAATCCAAAACAGCAAAAAACATTTCATCTGATAAATTTTTCTTTCTACCACCTTTTAGATTATTCAAAAATCCAGTGCAGAAAAAAGCATTATTATTACCAGCAATGATATCTATGTATGAAATATCATTTTCTGGATAATCAAAGTCGAATTCTTTAATTTCCTTGTTTTTTGCAAATACTATTAGTTTGAAATAATAGTCACTTTCGTCTTTTTTTCTTTCGTTTTTTTCTTTTCTGATTTCAGCTAAAACATAAACATTACCAATATTATCAACTCTCAGTTCTTTTGTAGTGTAGTTTTTTGATTTAATTGGTAATGAAACTTCGCCTTCATTTATAACATTTGTAATTCCAGAATCATATACTTTGTAAATGAGAACATTAGGTTCTTTTCTCTGAATCACTTTCTCATGATAAATCAATATTTTTGTTGAGTCTGGAGATATGCTTCTTACCCCAAACCCCTGTATCTTATCATTATCATCAGCTTCATCAACGATGTTTACTTTTTCGGAAGTTTTGAGATTAAAATCGCTTAAAATGGAATACAAATATTGTTTGTCTTCTTTACGTTTAGATTCAGAAACAAAGTGCATAATACCATTTTCTAAGAAATAGGCACCTCGATAACCGTATTTTTTTTGATCAATATTGAAATCTATTATTTTTTCATTTTTCAGACTCAATTCTTTGTCATAAGTTCTACCAACTAAATTATTGTCATTGTTGGTATGGGTGGTATAAAAGAGTCCGTTTTTTCCTCCTAACACATTTACAGAACCTCTAGTGGGTATTTTTTCCGCCCATTTAAGAGTGATTTCTTGGGAATAGGAATTTTGAAAAATTAAAATTAATAATACTACAATTTTTTTCATTTTTATATTTTTTAGTTTGAGTTGGCAAATATAGTTACATTTGCAAAAAAATTAAGAAAATTAATATGAAAAAAATAACTGTACTTATTTTGCTTTTTTCTAGCATTACTTATGCTCAAACAGGGCAGCCTAAAGAGACAAATTCTAGTAAAATTAAGGTTTATACACCTTCATCATCTTCCGTGTCAGCGGCTGACAACTCATACAAATGGACTATAAAAACGGATCTTTTGAGTTTTGTTTCAGGAGAATTACCAATTATAGGCGAATATAGAGTTGGGAAAAAATTAGGTGCAGAAATTTCTTTAGGAGCAACCTACGGTATTTTGGATTTATCAGATTATGTTGACGAAGAAGGTTCTACGTTTGAAACAAAATCTAAATTTGGAACCTCTTTTAGAGCTGGAATAAAATATTATCCTTCTTCGGATTATGATGCAATTGAAGGTTGGGCTTTTGGATTGCAATTTTTCACGAGAACTAATAAAAAGGAATATGTTGCGGATAGTTATTATGATGTAGATGTCACTTTTGGTGAAGATTCTAAGACTAAAACAGGATTAGCACTTACTATTTCTAAACAAGTTTTTGGAGATTCAAACATTTCATTTGAATATTTGATTGGTTTAGGATTTGCAAAAGTTAAACATGATTTTTTGACGTCTGCCTATGATTCTAATAATTCAAATTATGTTTTAATTCCAAATTCTACGAGCGAAACAGTTCCTAATTTACAATTGGGATGTAGAATTGGATTCGGAAATTAAAAGATTTCTATACTTTAAAAAAAAGGGGCGAATGCCTCTTTTTTTATGCCTCTTTGTTAGCTAATTGCCCACAAGCAGCATCAATATCTTTTCCTCGACTGCGACGCACTTTTGCTACAATGCCAATGGCTTCTAATGCACTGATATAAGCATTAATTGATTCTTGAGAAGCTTGCTGAAACTCACCATCATCAATCGGGTTATATTCGATTAAATTGACTTTGCAAGGCACATATTTACAAAATTTAACTAAGGCTTCAATCGAGGCTTTGTCATCGTTTATGCCTTTCCAAACTACATATTCGTAGGAAATTTTACTTTTCGTTTTTCGATACCAATATTCCAAAGATTCTCTAAGTTCTGCCAAAGGGAAATTGGCACTAAAAGGCATGATTCGGGAACGGATTTCGTCAATGGCAGAATGCAACGAAACGGCTAGTTTGAATTTTACCTCGTCATCGGCTAGTTTTTTTATCATTTTTGGCACACCCGAAGTAGAAACCATGATTCTTTTGGGCGACATTCCGAGACCTTCGTTGGAAGTAATCATTTCAATGGCTTTCAACACATTGTTATAATTCATCAAAGGTTCGCCCATTCCCATAAAAACAATGTTAGACAATGGATGATTATAATACAAACGACTTTCTTTATCTATTGCAATTACCTGATCATAAATTTCGGCAGGTTCCAGGTTTCGCATTCTTTTTAAACGTGCGGTGGCGCAAAAATTACAATCCAAACTACAACCCACTTGGCTCGAAACACAAGCAGTGGTTCTTGTATTGGTCGGAATCAAAACACTTTCTACTACCAAACCATCGTGCAAACGAACTGCATTCTTAACTGTTCCATCCTCGGAGCGTTGCATCGTATCGACTTTGATATGATTGATAACAAAATTTGATTCTAAAAACAAACGAGTTTCTTTTGAAATATTGGTCATGTCCTCAAAATAATGGGCACCTTTGCTCCACAACCACTCATAGACTTGGTTTCCTCGAAAAGCTTGATTGCCATTGGCAACAAAAAAATCACGCAATTGTTCTTTAGATAAGGCTCGAATGTCTTTTTTCTCTATTTGCATGATGCAAATTTAATGACTATTTATCGATTTATTTCAACTGTTTTTATAATTGGATTTGTGAGGTTTTGATACTATTGATACCTTTAGCGAAAAATATAAAATGCACTTCATTTCACCTGAATTAGAAAACTACATAGAGCAACATTCACAACAAGAGCCTGAATTACTGAAGGCTTTAGATAAAGAAACCTACCAAAAAATCTTGTTGCCTCGAATGTTAAGTGGGCATTTTCAAGGACGTGTTTTGAGTATGTTGTCTAAATTGATTCGACCGTTGACTATTTTAGAAATCGGAACTTACACGGGTTATTCTGCTTTGTGTTTATGCGAAGGAATGCAAGAAAAGGGACAACTTCACACCATTGATATCAAAGAAGAATTAGTTGATTTTCAGCGAAAATATTTTGATCAATCGAGTTGGGGAAATCAAATTGTGCAACATTTGGGAGAAGCTATTGACATAATTCCGACTATAGATTTGAAATTTGATTTGGTTTTTATTGATGCCGACAAAGAAAATTACATTCATTATTTTGAAATGATTGTTCCTAAAATGAATAAAGGCGGTATTATTCTCTCGGATAATGTGTTGTGGAGTGGCAAAGTATTAGAACCTTTGCAAAAAAATGATTTGAGTACAAAAATATTGTTAGAATACAATCAGTTACTGAACAACGATCCTAGAGTAGAAACGGTGTTGTTGCCCATTCGGGATGGATTAACTGTTTCGAGAGTTAGATAAGATTTACTTTCGTTAGAAAATAACGATAGCCTTTGTAGAAAATAATTCCTGTTGAAAGTCCAAAAACATAACCAGTCAAAATATCAGTTGGATAATGAACGCCCAAATAAATACGGCTGTAAGCAAAAATCAGCGGATAGAGAAATATCAGAAAACTATATTTATAGTGTTTTTTAAGTATCAGAAACAAAAAAGTCATTGTAGCAAGAGAATTGGCAGCATGTCCCGAAAAGAAACTGAAAGTTTTTGAATGGTGTACAATTCGAATGATGTCCATTATTTCGGGATTATTACAAGGTCGAAGTCGTTTGACTGTTTCTTTGCAAAATTCAACCGATTCGTTGCAAACTAATAAAAGCAAAGCAATAAAAACTACTACGATTCCTAGACTTTTAAGTCCTTGTTTTTTATATATCAAATAGCCTAAAAAGATAAAAAAAGGAGACCAATAGACTTGTTTTGTGATAATTAACCAAAGATTGTCAAAGGCTGGCGAACCAAAACTGTTAAAATAAATGAATAATTCAGTATCTATTGCAACTATTTTTTCAAGCATTATTTCTTACGTTTTATTGCACCCAAGCTGTCTGTAAAATCTTCGGCAACTTTGCTAATATCCTCTTTAGTTTCTTTGAATACGTTTAAGGAATTGTTCTCTATTTCTTTTGAAGTCCCTGCGGTGCTTTCTAAAATACTATTTTTGGTTTCTTCAATTCCTGAAGTAATTCCTCTAGTAAAATCAGTAATGCTTTTGGTGTCTAAACCATTTGATTCTGCTCCTTTTTGAATTTCACTTTTAATATCGTTCGTAGCATTTTTTACTTGTGCCATTACTTTTCCTAAAGTTCTAGCCATTTCTGGCACTTTATCTGAGCCAAAAAGCATCAAAATAACAAACACGATTAAAAGTATTTCGCCTCCGCCCAATCCGAACATAATTCTGGTTTTTTAAGTCGCAAAGTTACAAACTTGTTCAGATACACCCTACTGCAAATTAAAATTTATTAATCGGTTACTTTTCTAAAATAATTTCATTGTACTTTTTGGCATATTCTATCAAGGTATATTCAATTTTGATTTTGTTTTTTGATTTTAAAACAATTCTAAAAATTTCATCTTCAACACAATAATACTGAAATCCTTTTACATATTCAGTTGGAATTTTTAAAGAGTTTATAAAAAAATCGGCTTTAAAAAGATCATCCAAATAATCCAACAAACGTTCTTTTTTTTCCACCACTAGTTCTTTTTTGAGCATAGTGGTTCTGCCAGATATCGAATTTATCATTCCATCAACATCCATTCCTCCTAGTGGAATTAATAGTGGGCTGTACCAGTGAAGTTCTCCTGCGGTTTTAATCTCCTTTCTGCAGGAGTGTATTTTTTAATTCCTTTCGGCGAAATTACTAGCGAAACCGCATTTATTTCGGGGTATTTGTTGATAATTACTTCTTGCAATTGAGTGGTTTTAAGTTTCATTTTTACGATAAATGAATTCGAATTCAAATTTTCGTTTTCAATTTTTATAGTGAGATATTCTAAATTAACGGATGAAAAAATTAATATATCGCCTGATTTTACAAAAATTTCAAAAAAACCATTTCTGTCTGATGTAGTACTTATTTCTGTATTGGTATTAATAATATTTACTCCTTCGGCAATGCCCGATTCTAAGCTGATTTTTCCTTGTAGCATTTTTTCGGAATCAATTTGACTAGATGCTACTTGAATAACTAATAAAAAAATCAAATAATGTACTCGCATAAAATGGTGCTTTGAATTTTGTAAATGTATTTTAGAACTTCAAAAAGCATTGGTAAATATTTTGTAATAATTTGTTAATTATAAATAAAAGTTAAAATTTCATAATTAAAAGTAATACTATTATATTTGCATAAAAATATTTCAAAATGAATGAAATCTTATCTACTATAAAAATACAAGTCAATAATAAAATTTATGTCAAAGATCCAGAGACATCAGTTTTAGGTAAAAAAATTATTGAAAATAGTATTTTGCTTATCCACGAAATCGGATTTGAGGAATTTACGTTCAAGAAATTAGGCGAATTAATTGGTTCGAACGAAAGTTCTATTTATCGCTATTTTGAAAACAAGCATAAATTACTTGTTTATTTGTCTTCGTGGTACTGGAGCTGGATGGAATATCGATTGGTTTTTGCTACTAATAATATTGTAGACCCTTTAGAAAAACTGCAAAAAGCAATCATTATTGTAACCGAAAAAATTCAAGATGATTTCCATACAGAACACATCAACGAATCTATTTTGAACACCATTATTATTCAGGAGTTTACAAAATCATTACATACAAAAGAAGTAGATGAAGAGAATAAAGTAGGTTATTTTATGATTTACAAAAGATTAATTAATCGAATTATACAAATGGTTAACGAAGTAAATCCAGATTATTTGTATGCTAAAAGTTTAGTTTCATCAATTGTAGAAGGTTCGTTACACCAACATTTTTTGATGAATCATCTCAAAACTATTACCAATTGTAATGACGAAACTGTAAAACCTACTGATTTCTATCTTGATTTAATTTCAAATCTTTTAAAAAAATAACTATGAGTCCGCTTAAACGATTTTACAATTTGTTGCTTCTTGATAAAAGAGATATAATGCAACTCTTTTTTTATGCCATTTTTGCGGGTTTAATTAGCCTTTCGTTACCGCTTGGAATTCAAGCAATAATTAATTTTATACAATCGGGTAGAGTGAGTGTTTCTTGGATTGTCTTGGTAATTTTGGTGGTTATTGGCGTGGCGCTTGTGGGTTTTTTGTCGATGATGCAACTGAGGATTACCGAGAATTTGCAGCAAAAAATATTTGTTCGATCGTCATTTGAGTTTGCTGGACGAATTCCAAAGATAAAATTCGAAGAATTATATGGTATTTATCCACCCGAATTGGCGAATCGTTTTTTTGACACTTTGGCGATTCAAAAAGGGGTTTCTAAATTGTTAATTGATTTTTCGGCAGCTTTACTTCAAATTATTTTTGGGATAGTTTTACTGTCATTATACCATCCTTATTTTATCGTTTTTGGTTTCATGTTAATCATATTACTTTATTATATTTTCAAATTGTCCTACAATCCTGGGCTAGAAACTAGTTTGTTTGAGTCAAAATACAAATACAAAGTGGCGGCTTGGTTACAGGAAATGGCACGAAATAACTTTAGTTTTAGAAACGAATTGAACTATGATTATGCATTACAAAAAAATGATTTGTTAGTTACAGATTATCTCAAATATCGTGAAAAACATTTCAACGTGGTCAAAAGGCAATTTTCACAATTAATTATTTTCAAAGTAATAATTACTGCGAGTTTATTGAGTATTGGAGGCTATTTAGTCTTAGCACAAGAAATGAATATCGGTCAATTTGTAGCGGCCGAAATCATTATTTTATTAGTTATTGGTTCGGTAGAAAAAATAATTCTTGGTCTTGAAACTTTCTATGATGTATTGACTTCGGTAGAAAAAATTGGAAATGTTACCGACTTAAAACTAGAAGAAGAATCGAAAGCTAATTACACAAGTTGCTTTTCGGCTATTAACCTAGAAATAGATAATTTGTCGTTTAAGTTTCCCGATTCTAAAAACAATGTTTTAAAGAAACTAACTTTAAAGATTGAACAATCCGAAAAAATAATCGTAGAAGGGGCGAACGGTTCAGGCAAAACTACCTTAATCCGATTATTGTCGGGATTAATTCATCCTTCTTCAGGCTCTTTTTATATTAATGACGATACGTTTCAAAAAATGGATTTAAAACAATATCGTTCCCAAATAGGAAGCGTTATTTATGGCGAAACTCCTTTTGAAGGGAGTATTTTAGATAATATTACTTTCAAAGATTCGAGTATAAGTCAAGAAAATTTGAAATGGGCAGTAGAATCAGTGCAACTTTCTTCTTTTATAAAAACGTTGCCAAATGGATTAGACACTATTATTTTTCCGCAAGGAAGACAACTTTCAGCATCGAATGCTCAAAAAATCCTATTGGCTAGAAGTATTGTTCACAAGCCTAAGGTTTTATTTTATGAAGATCCAACCGATACGATGGATGATAAAGTTGCGAATGGTATTATCGATTTTATAACTGCACCAGAAAACAAATGGACTATCATCGTTTCTTCTAAAAACCCGTATTGGAAAACGAAATGTTCGCGAAACCTAGTAATGGAAAATGGTCAAATTATTTTTGATTCTAAAAATTAAAAACGATGCTAAATATATCTGAAAACAATAGTCAAAATCAAAAATCTTTAAGTCGATTTCAAACGGTGAAAAACTTAGAGAACAGACCTCATTATAAAATTTTAAATAAAATTATTATTGGCACATCCATTTTTGGATTTATTGTTTTATTTATTCCTTGGACACAAAATATTTCGGGTGCTGGTGCGGTAACTACTTTAAAACCAAATCAAAGACCACAAACTATTCAAAGTATTATTTCGGGTCGAATAGAAAAATGGTATGTTCAAGAAGGCGATTTCGTAAAGAAAGGCGATACCATAATGTTTATTTCCGAAATAAAAGAAGATTATCTAGATCCCAATCTGGTTCAGAATACCAAAAATCAAATGAATGCCAAAACAGCTGCTTTAAATTCTTATGGTTCTAAGGTAATGGTTTTAGATACTCAAATTCAATCAATAGAAAATGAACAAAAGCTAAAAACGGAACAAGCAATCAATAAATTGAAACAAGCGGTTTTCAAAATAAAAAGTGATTCGATTGATTTGGTGGCAGTAAAAACGCAATTAAAAATTGCTAATACTCAGTTTAATCGTGCCAGTCAATTGAATAAAGAAGGACTAAAACCCATGACTGATGTTGAAGAAAAACGATTAAAACAACAAGAGGTTGATGCTAAAATAATTACTCAAGAGAATAAATTATTGACCAGTAAAAACGAATATATCAATGCAAAAGTGGAAATAAACAGAATCAACGCCGAGTATTCTGAAAAAGTGTCAAAAGCTAGAAGTGATCAATTCACAGCCTTGAGCAACCAATTTGATACGGAAGCACAAGTGAATAAATTAAAAAATCAATATGCAAATTATAGCATCCGAAACGGTTTGTATTTCATAAAAGCGGCTCAAGATGGCTATGTAAATAGAGCTATTCAGGCTGGAATTGGCGAGACTATCAAAGAAGGAACACCAATTGCCACCATCATGCCATCAAATTATGATATTGCCGTTGAGACTTTTGTTAATCCTGTTGATTTGCCTTTGGTAAAAAAAGGAGAAAAAATTCGTGTTTGGTTTGATGGTTGGCCCACGATTGTTTTCTCGGGTTGGCCCGAAATGTCGTACGGAACTTTTGGAGGCGAAATTGTAGCTATAGAAAATTTTATTAGCGAAAACGGCAAATTTAGAGTGCTCATTGCTCCAGATAAAACTGAAGAAAAATGGCCTTCGCAAGTTAGAGTAGGCTCTGGCGCACAAACTATTGCGTTGCTAAACACGGTTCCTGTTTGGTTTGAAATTTGGCGAGTCCTCAACGGATTTCCACCAGATTATTACAAAACTGCCGATAAACCATCCAAAGAAACTAAAAAGAAAAAATAATGAAGTCGCTCCTTTTTACTTTTTTATTCCTGTGTTTGGTATCTTATTCTCAAACAAACAATTCAAATTCCGAATTGAAAATTGATAAAGAATTTTCGTTTAATGAATATTTGGGCTTTGTAAAAAAATACCATCCGTTGGTAAAAACATCCAATATAGAAATTTCTGTCGCTCAAGCCAATTTGATGATGGCAAGAGGCGGTTTTGACCCTAAAATTGAAGTCGATTTTACGCAAAAACAATTCAAAGACAAAGAGTATTATTCGATTCTGAATAGTAGTTTCAAAATTCCGACATGGTACGGAATCGAGATAAAAGCAGGATTTGACAACAATGAAGGCGTATTTTTAAATCCTGAAAATAATGTTCCCAATCAAGGGTTAACTTCAGTTGGAATAAGTGTTCCGTTGGGTCAAGGGCTTTTTATTAATCAGCGAATGGCAGATTTGAGAAAGGCAAAAATTCAAGTAAAATTGAGTCAAGCTGAACAAAAGCTAGAAGCAATCAAAGTATTGTACGATGCAACAATCGCTTATTTTAATTGGAAAAAGAATTATGACGAAGTACAGTTGTATCAAAAATACAATCTGAATGCTCAAATACGTTTTAAAGGTGTCAAAGAATTAATCAAACAAGGTGACAAACCAGCAATCGATAGTATTGAAGCAGGAATAATTGTAAAAAATAGACAGTTGAGTTTAGAGGATTCGCAATTAAAATTAAATAAAGCCAAACTGGAACTTTCTAATTTTATTTGGTTAGAAAACAACATCCCTTTGGAGCTTTCGGATAGTTTGTTTCCAGAACAAAAATTGGTTGCAACGATTAGAGAAACATTAAAAACAAATGATTTATTGAGTGCAGATTTTTCGATAACCAATCACCCAAAAATTAATTCGTTGGAACAAAAAATAGAAATGCTCACAGTTGATAAAAAGCTGAAAACCAATATGCTTTTGCCTAAAATTAATGCTGGCTATTCCTATTTATCTGCTCCCAGTGATTTTGAAAAATATCAATTCAACGACTATAAAATAGGATTGGATTTTTATTTTCCGCTTTTTTTAAGAAAAGAAAGAGGAAGCCTACAATTGACAAAATTCAAAATTCAAGAAACCGAATTTGCTTTGAGTTTGGAGAAAGTACAATTGACTAACAAAATTAATGCACAGAAAATAGAAATTGAATCACTTATTAAACAACGAAATTTAATTAATGGATTAGTAAATGATAATAGCACCATGTTAGTGTCTGAAGAGCGGTTATTTTCTTTTGGCGAAAGCTCCTTGTTTTTAATCAATACGCGTGAGAATAATTTGGTTACTGCTCAATTAGCTTCGATTCAACTTGAAAATCGTTTTTATGTTTCCAACTCCGAACTTTTTAAAATAATGGCCAATCCTGATTAAATAATTATAAAATTACTTCTTCTACATTTTGTTTACACAAATTGCTGATTTTAATTTTTACCGCAGATTCGCAGATTAAAATTTTGTATTTTCTTTTTAGATTAAACAGATTTTTGAATTAAAAATTTTTAAAATATCATTGATTTCAATTTATTGATTAAGATGAAACAAAATCTGCGAATCTGCGGTAAAATAGTAGCGCACTAAAAGTAAAATTGTATTTTTGCGCCCAGAAAAATAAATTGTATGATTATTCAAAAATCGCGTGAAGAGATAGAATTGATGCGTGAAAGTGCCTTAATTGTGTCTAAAACTTTAGGGATGATTGCCTCCGAAATAAAAGAAGGTGTTACAACTTTAAACCTTGATAAATTGGCCGAAGAATTCATCCGTGATCATGGAGCAGTTCCCAGTTTTTTGGGACTTTATGGTTTTCCTAATTCGCTTTGTATGAGTCCAAATGCGCAAGTCGTACACGGAATTCCGAATAATAAACCATTAGAAAGTGGCGATGTAATTTCGGTTGATTGTGGTGCTTTCAAAAATGGGTTTCATGGTGATCACGCCTATTCTTTCGAAATTGGTGAAGTAGCTCCAGAAACCAAACGCTTGTTGCAAGTAACCAAAGAATCCTTGTATGTAGGAATCCGCGAATTCAAAGCAGGAAATAGGGTAGAGGATGTTGGTAATGCTATTCAAAAATATACTGAAAGTCATGGATATGGTGTGGTTCGAGAATTAGTAGGTCATGGATTGGGAAAAAAAATGCACGAAGATCCCGAAATGCCCAATTATGGAAAACGAGGTCGAGGCAAACTCTTTGTAGAAGGAATGGTAGTTGCCATTGAGCCTATGATTAATATGGGAACCAAAAACATCAAACAACTCAAAGACGGCTGGACAATCCTAACCGCTGACGGAAAACCATCTGCTCATTTCGAACATGATGTGGCATTGATTGATGGCAAACCCGAAATTTTATCGACTTTTGCGTATGTTTATAAAGCTCTAGGAATAGTTAGTAACGAAGAAGATGAGTTTAGAAAAGTGCCTTTAAAAATCTAAACACGAATTTCAAGACTTACATGCCTTATATGGTATAAAAATATTTAACCATATAAGTCATTTAAGGTCAATTAAGAAAAAAATATCTGTCGATTAAATATGAAAAAACTCTTCAAACTTATCCTCAATACCATTCCGCGACCTTTGCTAATTCGATTGAGTTATGTGGCGCGTCCAGTAATTGCTTTTTGGTTGAAAGGAGATAAATTTACTGATCCAATCGACGGTCAAAGTTTTCGGTCGATGTTGCCGTATGGCTACGAAACACAGCGAAACAATGTTTTGTCACCCAGTACACTTTCGCTCGAAAGACACCGTTTGCTGTGGTTGTATTTGAATGAGCAAACTGATTTTTTTACAGCTCCCAAAAAAGTATTGCATTTTGCTCCTGAACAAGCTTTTTACAAACGATTTCGGAATCAAAAAAACCTCGATTACACCACCACCGATTTGTTTTCGCCATTGGCAGATGTGAAAGCTGATATTTGTAATTTGCCTTTCAATGACAATCAATACGATGTGATTTTGTGTAATCATGTTTTGGAACATATTCCTGATGACACTAAGGCAATGCAGGAATTGTTTCGCGTTTTGAAACCCGGCGGAATGGCAATTCTTCAAATTCCGCAAGATTTAAAAAGGGAAATAACCTTTACCGATGATTCTATCACGGATCAAAAAGAACGAGCCAATATCTTCGGGCAGTACGATCACGTTCGTATTTATGGTCGCGATTATTTCGATAAATTGCGAAGTAGCGGTTTTACAGTTGTAGAAGAAGATTACACCAATAAAATTGCTCCAAAATTGGTTGAAAAATATTGCTTGGCCAAAGGCGAAATTATCCCAGTTTGTTTTAAATAAAATAGGATGTTAAATTTTATATTTCTATTTACATAGAAAGTATAATTTGTTATATTTACTTACTTTTCAATAAAATAGAACTATGACAAACTTTTTTTTTAAAATAATATTTTTATTTATTACTTGTACTTCAATGGTTGCCCAATCAGAAAATGAAGTTGTACCACCATTTCATATAAAAACGGTTACTTTTCTTCAAAATAGCAATCAAAATGAGATTCCTATTTTTAAGTTAGGGGAAGGATTTCAAGTCCAATTTGATGATTTGTATGGCAACGAGGCAAATTATTATTACGAAATTGTGCATTTTGATTACAATTGGATTCCTTCACCCATTCCTAAAAATGAATATTTGTTAGGTTTCGATAATCAGCGAATTCAAGATTATACCAACTCTGTCAATGCTTTACAAATTTATTCACATTATAAATTGTCGATTCCAAATCAGTTTACTCAACAATTAAGAATCAGTGGAAATTATATGTTGAAAATATTGGACGATAGTAAAGAAGTAGTCTTTTCTAGAAAATTTATTCTTTATGAAGATCGTGTCAATGTTCCCATTCAAATCAAGAGAGCTAGAACTATATCAAATCTTGTCAATAAGCACAATTTAGAATTTTCAATTACATCAAGTTCTATCACGTTTCAAAATCCTTTGAAAAATGTAAAAGTAGTGTTGCTTCAAAATGGACAGTGGAATACTGCAATTAAAAATGTTGTTCCGCAATTTACTTTAGGAAATGACTTGATTTATAGATATGATACCCAAACACAATTTTGGGCAGGAAACGAATTTTTATTTTTTGAGAATAGGGATATTCGTTCAACTGGTAACAATGTAGCTCGAATAGATGGAGGTTCAAATATATATAATAGCTACTTGTTTACCAATAATGCTCGAACCAATTTTCAATATTCATTTACTCAAGATGCCAATGGAAATTTTGTTCCCCGAAATATCAATGCTGAAAATAGTGAAATTGAAGCCGATTATTCTTGGGTTTATTTTAGCCTTTCAGCACCAACATTTAGATTAAACAAAGATATTTATGTCAACGGAATGTTTAATAATTTCAGTTTATCTGACGAATTCAAAATGGAGTATAATGAACAAAAAAAGATTTACGAAAAAGCCATTTTAATTAAACAGGGTTTTACAAACTATCAATATACAATTGCCGACAGCAAAGGAAAAATTGATTTTGAGAATGCCATAGATGGTAATTTTTTTGAAACCGAAAATGATTATTCTGTAATAGTTTATTATCGAGATATTAAAGACAGATATGATAGAGTTGTAGGGAAAGGCAGTGCAAATTCTTTAAATATCATCAATTAAAAAACAATAAAAAAATAACGGACTAATTCCATTTTTTTTATAGATTTGCATTTATTAAATTCATATTCAACGCACTGATATGGTTTCTCAAATAACTCGAGGCATAAAAATATCTGTATTGACCAGTTTTGAAGGCACTTACTTCAAGAACTACAAGATTCATTTTGCTTTTAGTTATGAGATTACAATCGAAAATCACAGTAAAGATTCGGTTCAATTAATGTCACGTCACTGGGAAATTTTCGACTCTCTAAATGATTCCGAAATTGTTGATGGCGAAGGAGTAATAGGGAAGAAGCCCGTTTTAAAACCGGGAGAATTTCATACCTATAATTCAGGTTGTTTGCTTTCCTCTCCTTATGGTTCCATGAAAGGCTATTTCAGTATGATTAATTTCACTTCTACCAAAAATTTCAAAGTTATTGTTCCTTCATTTAGACTTTGTGCACCTTTTGCTTTAAATTAATTTTTCATCAAAATTATTTAAATCAGTTGGGAATTTTAGACTACTAAATCTTCCTTTTTTCAAACAATCCTTCGTACTTTTGAACAAGATGATTTGTTTTTTCATTTCTATAATTTTAAATTGAAAAGTATGCTAAAAGGATTTTTTAATGTACCCAAAGCGGTAAATGAACCAGTAAAATCGTACGCGACCAATTCTCCCGAAAAAGAAGCTGTGCTTTCTACCTATAAACAAATGTGGAATTCTCAAATAGAAGTGCCACTTTATATTGGTAAAGAGGAAATTAAAACAGGAAATACCCGAAATATATCAGCTCCTCACGATCACCAACACATCGTAGGAAAATATCATTTAGCTGAAAAAAATCATGTAGAAAAAGCGATTGCAAATTGTCTCGAATCCAAAACAAAATGGGCAAACATGGCTTGGGAACAACGTGCTGCCATTTTCTTGAAAGCTGCCGAATTAATTGCTGGACCATATAGATTCAAAATCAATGCAGCTACGATGATTGGTCAATCTAAAAATATTTTTCAGGCAGAAATTGACGCTGCCTGTGAGTTGATAGATTTTTTGCGTTTCAATGTCGAATTTATGGCGCAAATTTACAGCGATCAACCCAATTCTAATTCTTACGTTTGGAACCGGTTAGAATACCGCCCACTCGAAGGTTTTGTGTATGCTATTTCTCCTTTCAATTTTACTGCTATTGCTGCGAATCTTCCTGCAAGTGCTGCTATGATGGGAAATGTTGTAGTTTGGAAACCCAGCGATAGCCAAGTTTTTTCTGCAAAAATAATTATTGATGTTTTCAAAGAAGCTGGACTTCCAGACGGTGTAATTAATGTCGTTTTTGGTGATGCTTTGATGATAACCGATACGGTTTTAGCAAGTCGTGATTTTGCTGGTGTTCATTTTACGGGTTCTACTCATGTCTTTAAAGATATTTGGGCAAAAATCGGGAATAATATTCATCACTATAAAACGTACCCGAGAATTGTGGGAGAAACAGGCGGAAAAGATTTTATTTTAGCGCATTCAACTGCCAATATAAAACAAGTTTCTACTGGAATCGTTCGAGGTGCTTTCGAGTTTCAAGGACAAAAATGTTCTGCTGCTTCAAGAGCTTATATCCCTAAAAGTATTTGGTTAGAACTGAAACAGCAGCTAATTACCGATGTCAAATCAATGAAAATGGGCTCGCCAGAAGATTTTGGCAATTTCATTACGGCTGTCATTCACGAAGGCTCATTTGACAAATTGGCAAAGTATATCGACCAAGCCAAAAACGATGCCGATGCCGAAATTATCATTGGCGGCAATTATGATAAATCCGTTGGTTATTTTATAGAACCAACTGTAATTGTAACCACAAATCCACAGTACACGACAATGGAAACTGAATTGTTTGGTCCAATACTAACGATTTTTGTTTATGAAGACACCGAATGGGAAGCAACATTAAAATTGGTAGATGCTACTTCAGAATATGCTTTGACTGGAGCTATTTTTAGTCAAGATCGATACGCTATTGAAGAAGCAACAGTAGCTTTGCAAAATGCCGCAGGAAATTTTTATGTTAATGACAAACCAACAGGTGCCGTTGTCGGTATGCAACCATTTGGTGGGGCAAGAGCCTCAGGAACCAATGACAAAGCAGGTTCTCAGTTGAATTTATTGCGTTGGGTGTCGCCAAGAACCATCAAAGAACCATTTGTAACTCCAGAAGATTATAGATACCCATTTTTGGGGGAATAATGTCATTGCGAAGAATGAAGCAATCTCATTTAGATTTAAGAGTTCAGATTTTAGATTAAAAGCCCACAAGAATTCAAATAGTTTGAGTTCTTGTGGGTTTTGATTTAAATTTTCTAAAACTATTAAAAAGGCAAACTATTAAAAAACATAATTTGAAATTGAGTTCTACTAGAGTTTGACAGAATTTGCGTCATTACACCAGCCTCGACCTTGAAATTTTTATTGAAACAATAGCCAACTCCTCCATAAATACGGTCTCTGTCAAAATAATCGGGTTCGGTATTGATGAAAATTTCATTATAAACCGAAGCATAAACCGCATTTTTCTCCATTTCTTTTTTGTTGATTGGAACATTAAAAGACAGAAAATAACGCGCACGCATCTTGAAATCACCTTCGATAAATCGTTGTTCAAAACGATATCGATGTTGAATATTTACTCTTCCAAATTTTTCTTTGGTAATGAATTGCTGAAAGATACGGTGTTCGTTGGTGTTTGATTTATCGTTTGTTCCAGCAATATAGGGTACTGAATGAACATAAGCATATCCCAACAATACATTATTGTTATTTTCGGACAAATTATATCCAATCCCTGTTCTTAACAATAATTGCTCTAAATCTCCAGCGAAATTATAGTTACGATATTGCACTTCATTATGCCAATTCCATTTATTGTTTATTTTTTGGTTACCGAAATAAAGAAACCAATTACCCGTGTCTGTATTTTGTGCATTTCCGTAGGCTGTTAAAAACAATACCAACAAAATGCAAAACCATTTTATTTTATTCATATTTAATTTTGAATTTTTTTAAAAATAAAAATTTGATATTTCCAATACATTTACACGGTAAACTTCAACGGCAAATGAACTACTTTTTTGGTCTCAAAAAACTCTCCCTCAAAATAATCAGATAAATTGTATTCCTTGGCTTTTGGAAAATCTTTTAATTCTTCGGTTAAATCCCCTCCTTTTAAATATAGAATTCCGTTTTTGAGTTCGTGTTTGTGTTGCTTTTTGATTTTGTTTTTTATCCAAGACACAAAATCGGGCATATTGGTCACAGCACGACTTACGATAAAATCGAAATCACCTTTTACTAATTCGGCACGAATTTGTTCCGCTTTCACGTTTTTGAGTTCCAAGGCATCGGCTACAGCCTGAACCACTTTTATTTTTTTTGCAATGACATCAATCAAGTAAAATCGGGTTTCTGGAAAAAGAATCGCTAACGGAATTCCAGGAAAACCGCCACCAGTGCCCACATCCAAAACATAAGTTCCTGGTTCGAATGTGATTATTTTGGCAATTCCTAACGAATGCAATATGTGTTTGGTGTATAATTCGTCAATATCTTTTCGGGAAATGACATTTATTTTGGCGTTCCAATCGTGGTATAAAAAATCTAGTTTTTCGAATTGCTCTTTTTGTAAATCGGTTAGGTTTGGGAAATACTTTAGAATGTCGTCCATCATTTAAAATTTTAACAAAAGTACCA
>CAMAWK010000021.1 GCA_945861915.1 Flavobacterium psychrophilum
AATTGTTCATTTACATTAAATTGAATCAATGCAGCATCTACATTGGCATCAATAATATTTAACACATAAAAACCAAAAATAAACAACGCTGATAAATCTCTATTTCGTTGATAAAATTTTTGTCCTACAATTAATCTATCGTCATCCAAATAGGAAAACTTATCATCATCATAGCCTTCCAATCTTCGTTTGTAGGCATTCCGATATTCATTATAATTTTTTTTGCTATCAACATAAAAATAAATACTTGTCCCTATTGCTCCATAAACAAGCGGAATTTTCCAATATTTTTTGTTGTAAGCCTGACCCAAACCCGGTAAGACAGCTGAGTAAAAAGCAGCTTTTGCAGGTGTCAATGGGTCAATATCTATCGATTTCAGAGTATCTTTCGTCCTATTTACTGCCTCTACTTTTTCTTGCGAAAAAACAAAAGTAGTTCCTAAAAAAAAGAGTAATACTATGAAAACGAGTTTATTCACTACCCTTTAATTAATTTTAAAATTCGATTAAAATCTTCTTCTGAGTGAAATGGAATAGTGATTTTACCCTTGCCGTTTACTGCCATTTTCAAATCTACTTTCGTACCAAAATAAGCATTAAATGATTGCTTTTTGGTTTCTGAAATTTCAAATGAAACTGATTTGGGCTTTACAATTGCCTTTGGTTTTGGTTTTAAACTTTCTTGATAATTTTTCACCAAAGCTTCGGTATCTCGAACCGACAAGCTCTGACTTAGAATTTTTTGATAAATATCGGTTTGAATATCCTGGTTTTCGATATTGATAATCGCTCGACCATGCCCCATACTAATAAACCCATCACGAATACCTGTTTGGATAATCGGATCTAGTTTAAGCAATCGCAAATAATTGGCAATCGTAGAGCGTTTTTTACCCACACGGTCACTCATTTGTTCTTGAGTTAACTGAATTTCATCAATCAATCGTTGGTACGAAAGTGCAATTTCAATCGGATCTAAATCATGGCGTTGAATGTTCTCCACCAATGCCATAATTAGCGATTCGTTATCATTTGCAATTCGGATATAGGCTGGAACGGTTTTTAAACCTACTAATTTAGAGGCACGAAGTCTGCGTTCTCCAGAAATTAACTGGTATTTATTAAAGTCTAATTTTCGAACTGTAATAGGCTGAATTACACCTAATTCCTTGATAGAAGTGGCTAATTCTTTTAATGATTCTTCATTAAAATTACTTCTCGGTTGAAATGGGTTTATTTCAATAGCTTCAATTTCAAGCTCAATAATATTACCAACTACTTTATCGGCATTTTTGTCACTTACTGATTTTATATCATTCTGTGGATCTTTCAGTAAAGCCGATAATCCTCTCCCGAGAACTTGTTTTTTTAGTGCTTTTGCCATAAACCTATTTGCTGTTTTTTGATATAACTTCCTGAGCTAGTTGAAGATAATTGTTGGCTCCTTTACTTGTAGCATCATAGTTAATAATGCTTTCGCCAAAACTAGGCGCTTCACTCAATTTAACATTTCGCTGGATTATGGTTTCAAAAACCATATCGTTGAAATGTTTTTGAACCTCTTCGACAACTTGATTTGACAATCGCAATCGTGAGTCGAACATAGTCAACAATAATCCCTCAATATCCAAATCGGTATTGTGAATTTTTTGAATGCTTTTAATCGTGTTTAGTAATTTTCCCAATCCTTCAAGTGCAAAATATTCGCACTGAATTGGAATAATAACCGAATCGGCAGCAGTAAGTGCGTTCAAAGTAAGTAATCCCAAAGAGGGAGCGCAATCGATAATAATATAATCATACTCATTTTTTACACTTTCTAAAGCGGTTTTGAGCATGTATTCTCTATTTTCTTTGTCAACTAATTCAATTTCAATAGCAACCAAATCAATATGAGCAGGAATAACATCCACATTGGGAGCCGAACTTTTAATAATTGCGTCTGATGGTGTGTTACTGTGTTCTAGAATTTGATACGTACCAATTTCAACTTCCTCTACATTAATGCCCAAACCTGAAGTAGCATTTGCTTGAGGATCAGCATCTATAAGCAATACTTTTTTTTCTAAAACACCTAAGGATGCCGCGAGATTGATAGAAGTGGTGGTTTTACCAACACCGCCTTTTTGATTAGCAATCGCAATGATTTTGCCCATTTATTTTGTGAATTTTGAACGGTAAAAATACAATTAATTCTCGTTTCTGAAAATCTATTTTGTTAACATTTGTTAAGGTGCAAATATCAAAGATTAGTTGTGAATAAATTTTTATATGACTGTTTGCAAAGTGGACAAAATTTGTTTTTTCGCCACGAATTCACGAATTTTTAAATAAAACAAATAAAGAAAAGATTACAGTGTAGAATATGATTAAACTTTATCCATTTATGAAATTAAATTCGTGAATTCGTGGCAAATTATATCGTCAATACAAGCAAAGGATAGTTATGTATTTCTAAAAATCAATTTAACTATTCCCCAAAAACCAAACAAACAGGCGAACACAATTCGATTTTTTTGCCAGTATCCGTCAGTTTTCCTGTGGTTTTATCTCTTTTGAAAATGACAATCGTATTAGAATATTGATGCGCTACTAAAAGAAAATTACCTGTTGGATCGATTACAAAATTTCGAGGGCCTTTTCCTAATGTGCTGATTTGTTCAACCCATTCCAATTTTCCTGATTTTAACAGTTTGAAAGTCGTAATCTCGCCTGTTTCGCCTCGGTTGGTAGCGTACAAAAACTGTCCGTCTGGCGAAATATGAATATCTGCCGATTGTATTTTCCCCATGTAATCTTTAGGTAAAATAGAAGTTTCAAAAAATTTTATTAACTGTCCGTTTTTGTATTTAAATGCGACTAAACTTCCGTCTAATTCATTTAAAACATACACCTGTTTTCCGTTTTTAATAAAAATTAAATGCCTTGGTCCGCCACCAGCGGGAACTGAAACTTCGTTGTAAAGTTTCAAAACTTCTGTTTTTTCATTGGGATGGTATTCATAAACCGACACTTTATCGGTGCCTAAATCAGTTGCCAAAACATATTTTTTATCTGGCGAAAAATAAACCATGTGAGCATGTGGTTTATCTTGTCTTTTGGGATTGATGCTTTTGCCCGTGTGTTGTATCAATTGTTTCACTTCGGTCAAACTTCCATCCTTATTTTTACCAAAAACAGAAATAGAACCACTTCCATAATTGGCTGTAATCACGTTATTTTCGTCATTGATAACATAACAAGAACCACCACTTTTGCTATCACTTTTATTTAGAACAGTCAGTTTTCCATCTTCTTGTTGATAGTTAAATGCCACCACGCAACTTCCTTTTTGATCATTTTCACTCACCGAATACACAAAATCATTTTTGGTAGAAATGGCTAAATAACTAGGATTGATAACTGGCTCTGAAGCATTTTTGAATTTGAAATCACCTGTAACCGTATCGAACTCATACACATAAATCCCCTTACTTTCGCAGGAATTAGTGTAAGTTCCTACCAACAAATTAGACTTGTTTTCTTGCGCTTGAATCATAGGGAGTGTAAAAATTAAAAAAAGGAGGACGTAGATTTTCATATGTGATTTTCTTGATGATTATCAATTCATTTTTCAAATATAATCTAAAATATCATTTCAAAATTCTAAATCCAAAATACTATCTTTGAAAAATAAATGTATTGAAAGCGTAAAATCAGCATGCAATTTAAACATCCCGAAATTCTCTATTTTCTTTTTTTATTGGTCATACCAATTTTGGTTCATTTGTTTCAATTGCGCCGTTTCAAAAAAGAATTTTTTACCAATGTGCGTTTTTTGAAAGCACTTTCGATACAAACCCGCAAAAGTTCCAAAATCAAAAAATGGCTGCTTTTAGCCACTCGATTGTTGCTTTTGACTTGTTTGATTATTGCTTTT
Organism: Flavobacterium psychrophilum; assembly: GCA_945861915.1. Classification (GTDB taxonomy): domain Bacteria; phylum Bacteroidota; class Bacteroidia; order Flavobacteriales; family Flavobacteriaceae; genus Flavobacterium; species Flavobacterium psychrophilum_E. Next base: position 3,920 of record CAMAWK010000021.1, read on the forward strand.
GCTCAACCTTTTTTTAAAAGTAAAGAAGCCAAAAACAGTTCCAATGAAATGTTTATAGTTTTGGACAATTCGTTTTCGATGCAAGCCAAAGGTCAAAAAGGCGAATTACTCAAAAGAGCCGTTCAGGAATTACTCGAAAACACGCCGGAAAATCAGTCTTTTTCGTTACTCACTAACGGACAAACTTTTTGGAATACCAACATCAAATCGATTCAAAAAGAATTACAAAACCTGAAATACAGCCCGTTGCCTTTTCAACTAGAAAGCGCGATGGCAAAAATAAAAGCAAGAAAATCAGTCGTTAACAAAGATGTCATTCTCATAACCGATGCAGTTGGTTTAGAGCCCAAACAACTCAAAAGTATCGATGCCACTTTAAACACGTATTTTATTATTCCTAAAGCTGAACAAAAAAACAATGCTTCGGTGGATAGTGTTTTTATCCATCAAACGCTGGATGATTTTTATGAAATTGGTCTGAAAGTATCGACTTTTGGCGAAAAACAGAAAGAGTTTCCAGTGGCTTTGTACAATCAAAACAAACTGATTGCCAAAACAATTATTTCGTTCGAAAACAAAGAAAAAACCATTTATTTCACAATTCCTAAGAAAGATTTTCATGGCTATGCATCCATCACAGACAACGGTTTGCAATATGATAACCAATTGTTTTTCAGCATTTCAAAACCTAAAAAATCAGCTGTTATCAGTATTGGACTTCCTGAAAAAAGTAATTTTCTATCTCGAATTTACACTTCGGATGAATTTATTTTTAGCAATTTTGCCATTGGAAATTTGGATTATAACACACTCGAAAATCAAAATACGATTATTCTAAACGAATTAGACGAAATTCCTCAAGCCTTGCAAACGACCTTGAAATCCTTTGTTGAAAAAGGCGGTAATTTGATTGTTATTCCATCTGAAAAAACGGCAACAGAAGAAATGAATTTGTTTTTGAATACTTTTGGAAACATCCAACTGAAAACAATTGAATACAAAGAAAAATTAGTAACCAAAATCAACTTTAACCATCCTTTATTCGATGGCGTTTTTGAGAATAAAATTGACAACTTTCAGTATCCAAAAACCAAAAAATCATTCACGATTTCGACCACCAACCCAGCAGTTTTGAATTATGAAGATCAAAGTCCTTTTCTTATTTCTAACAATACTTCTAGCGGCTCTATTTCAGTGTTTGCAGCTCCTTTAAATATGGAAAATTCGAATTTTCAGCAATCGCCGTTAATTGTACCTGTTTTTTATAAAATGGCAACCAATAACCAAAACAATGACGTAAATGCGATACCTATTGGCACTAAAAACAATTTATTTGTTGATGCTGCTTTGTCCAGTGATGGTGTTTTGAATGTTAAAAATCAGACTGAAAATTTCATTCCGATGCAGCAAATTTTGAATACAAAAGTAAAATTGACTTTTGATGAATTGCCTGAACAAGCAGGGAATTTTAGCGTTTTTAATAAAAATGCAGCGTTGCAAAACATCAGTTTTAACTACAACAGAACCGAGAGTAACCTAGAAGAATCGAATGCAGCCATCGTTTCCGACTTTACTACTTTTGATTCTATTGAAACCTTATTTGACCGACTGCAAACTGACAGAACCGATAATCAACTTTGGAAATGGTTTGTTATATTTGCATTGCTGTTGATGGTAACAGAAATGGCTATTATTCGATTTGTAAAGTAAAAATGAAATTTAAATAATCACTTATTACTATGAATATACTCATTCGAGAAGCCAAAATTGTAGATGTAAAAAGTCCGTTTCATAACCAAATAGTAGATATTTTGATTAGTGATGGAAAGATTCAAAAAATCGGGAAATCACTTTCTAATTCAGGAAATGTGGAAGAAATTAAACTCGACAATTTACACCTTTCTCAAGGTTGGTTTGACAGTTGTGTTTCTCTAGGAGAACCTGGTTTTGAAGACCGAGAAACCATTGCAAACGGCTTAAATGTAGCTGCAAAAAGTGGTTTTACAAGCATTGTGTTGCAACCCAATTCTTTCCCAATTATTGACAATCAATCGCAAATAAATTTTGTTAAAAATAAAGCGATTGGTTTAGCCACCGAACTTTTCCCGATGGGTGCGTTGACCAAAAATAGCGAAGGAAAAGACATGGCAGAATTGTTTGACATGAAAAATGCAGGCGCAGTAGCCTTTGGCGATTATTCTAAAAATATAGACAATGCCAATTTGTTAAAAATAGCCTTGCAATACGTTCAGGATTTTGATGGATTGGTCGTTTCTTTTTCACAAGACACAACGATTAAAGGAAACGGAGTAGCAAATGAAGGCATCGTTTCTACCAAATTGGGGCTGAAAGGAATTCCGAATCTAGCCGAAGAGTTGCAAGTCGCTAGAAACTTATTTTTACTCGAATATACTGGTGGAAAACTGCATATTCCGACTATTTCTACAGCAAAATCGGTTGAATTAATCAAAGAAGCCAAAGCCAAAGGGTTGAATGTAACGTGTAGCGTAGCGGTGCATCATTTAGTTTTGACAGATGCGACTTTAGAAAATTTTGATACTCGCTATAAAGTTTCTCCGCCTTTTCGAACCGAAACCGACAGAAAAGCCTTGATTTCTGGAATTTTAGACAACACAATCGATATGATAACCTCCGACCATAATCCGATTGATATTGAGCATAAAAAAATGGAATTTGATTTTGCCAAAGACGGAACCATTGGGCTAGAAAGTGCATTTGGTGCTTTAACAACTGTTTTGCCACTGGAAAAAGTGATTGAAAAATTAACCGCCGGAAGAGCCACTTTTTGTCCTGAAATAACTGCAGAAAAACAAGTAATTGCAGAAGGAAATGTAGCTAATCTAAGTTTGTTTAATCCAGAAGGAAAAAGCATTTTCACCAATGAAAACATACTGTCTAAATCGAAAAATTCGGCTTTTATTGGAATGGAAATGAAAGGAAAAGTAGTTGGTATTTACAATCAAGGAAAATTAGTTTTAGTTTAAGTCTAAACACAAAGAACACAAAGAAGACACGAAGCGCACTTTAAGAAAATTTAACAAAAAACTTTGTGAACATTGTGCCTTCTTTGTGCTCTTTGTGGTTAAAAAATCTTTGCCCCTTTGCGGTAAAAAAATCAGCCACAGATTAAACGGATTTACACAGATTCTTTTTGAATCATTTGCAATTTAAAAAACATAACTTTGATTCTTTAAAATTAAAAAACTCTGCGAACTTTGCGAAAATCTTAGCACCTTTGCGCTAAAATGAATATGGAAAACAACATCGAAAAAGGAAAAACTGCCGCCATCACTAGTTACATTTTAATTATTGGTGTTTTTATAGCCATGTCAATGAATAGTGGCGAAGACAAAAACTCATTTGCCTCATTTCATATTCGACAAGCCTTGGGTTTATCGCTTACTTTTATTTCGTTAGGGTTGATTATTAGCAATTTTGATAGTCCGATGATATCCATTTCTATGTGGATTTTTCTTTCTGTTTTATGGACTTATGGAATATTTACAGCCATCAACGGAGAAACAAAACCGATTCCGTTATTGGGGAATTATTTTCAAAAATGGTTATCAAATATCTCTTAAACAAATGATTTTATCCTTAGAATACCTCATTCGCGAGCCAAAAATAAAAGCCGAAAAAAATCCAGTTTTGTTATTATTGCACGGTTATGGCAGCAATGAAGACGATTTATTTTCATTTTCTTCTGAACTTCCAGATCATTACTATATTATTTCGGCACGAGCTCCTTTTGATTTACAATATAAAAGCTATGCTTGGTACGCCATCAACTTTGATGCCGATGAAAACAAATTTTCAGATCACAATCAAGCCAAAGCATCACGTGATTTAATTGCTAATTTTATTGATGAATTGGTTGCCAATTTCCCGATTGATTCTAACAAAGTAACTTTGGTTGGATTTAGCCAAGGTGCTATTTTGAGTTATGCTGTAGCCCTTTCCTATCCTGAAAAAATGGAGCGAGTGGTAGCAATGAGTGGCTATTTGAATACCGAAATTTTAAAAGACGATTATCTGAAAAATTCGTTTTCAAAACTTGATATTTTCAGTTCACACGGTACAGTCGATCAAGTTATTCCAGTAGAATGGGCGCGAAAAGCAAAACCTTTTTTAGATAATTTAGGAGTTAAAACCACTTACAAAGAATATCCAATCGGACACGGAATTTCTCCACAGAATTTTTATGATTTCAAGAATTGGCTGGATTGAAAGGTAGAAGGTAGCTGAAATCAGAATACTACTTCTGGTACAATAACGACTGAATTATTTCAAACGAAACGGTTTCATCTTCATTGATAAAATACTTCAACAAGACTTCGCCCCAATATTCTCCGTCGCTATAATCGGCTATTATCCAACGATGATTTATCAGCTTTACTTTATTGATAATAAACTTACTAGGACCAATTTGGTCTTGACCTGTATATGGATTTCCTTTTGGATTTGAATTTAAATCCAATAAACTTTCGGTCACAAAAGGAATCAATTTTTCGACTTTAATGGTTTTTGTAGCACTATCAGGATTGAAATAATTTTGAGCATTTTCATTATTTTCTAAACTAAAATATGTGGCTTCCGCTAATTTAGTGTTAGCTATTTCAGATTTAGTTTTCATTTTCTTTTCAGTTTTTGCTAACTTTTCTTTTTCAAAATCCAGTTGTTTACTCAAATAAGCATAAGTAAAAACGTTAAACAATAATCCTAAAATAAATAGATACAGAAATAGGGATTTTTTCATTTTTTATTGAATTTTATAGTGTGATTTGCAAGTTGTCGTACCCTAAAAAAACGTTTTCAGGAAGCTTTTGTTGTACTTCTTCATGAAAACCTAGAATATGACTAATATGAGTGAGATAGGCCTTTTTGGGTTTCACTAATTGAATAAAATCTAAGGCTTCTTTTAAATTAAAATGCGAATGATGCGACTCTTCTCTTAATGCATTTACGACCAAAACGTTTAGGTTTTTCAACTTTTCTATTTCGCTTTCTTCAATCGTTTTTACATCAGTCAAATAAGCAAAATCGTCAATTCGATACCCAAAAACTTGCAACTCTCCGTGCATTACATTGATGGGAATTGCTGTTTTATTTCCAATAGAAAAAGGCTGATTATTAATCACTTCAAACGTTTCTACAGAGGGCGAACCAGGATATCGATTGATGGTTTCAAAAACATAATCGAACCGTTTTTTTAAATTCAAAATCACTCGTTGATGGGCAAAAATAGGAATAGCACCTTGCCGAAAATTAAACGGACGAATATCATCAAATCCAGCGGTATGATCGGCGTGTTCGTGTGTGAATAAAATACCATCCAATTTTTGGCAATTGGAAGTCAGCATTTGTTGTCTAAAATCGGGTCCGCAATCAATAACAAACGAATAATTTTCCCAATGAATCCATATCGAAACACGCAGTCTCTTGTCTTTAGAATCAGAACTTAAACAAACAGGATGATTGCTCCCAATAATTGGAATTCCTTGAGAGGTACCTGTTCCCAAAAAGTATAAATTCATAAAAAGAAACGTATAAAATATTTAACAAAAATAGGATTAATTCCCTTTCGTTTAAAACCTTTTATTAATTAACTTTGTGTGCGAATTTCACCCAATGCCACATTTATGGAGACAGAAATAAAACTCAAAGGAGACAAAGTTATTGCTCAAATCCCTTCTATCAAAGACAAAGCGCTTCGTATCAACTTGAACGAAAACATTTATGGCACCTTTGCCGAAATTGGCGCGGGACAAGAAACAGTTCGTCATTTTTTTAGAGCTGGTGGGTCTTCAGGAACTATTGCGAAAGCAACTTCCGCTTATGACAAAGATTTTAGCGATGTAATTTATGGCATCGAGGCAGATGGTCGTTATGTGACCGAAAGCAGACTAAAAAAAATGCTGTCGCACGAAGTCAATCTAATCGAAAAACGATTGAGTCGTGCCAAACATCCAAATAAAATGTTCTTTAGTTATGCCAATACGGTGGCTACCATTGACTTTGCCAAACAATTTAAAGGACACGGATGGGTGGGAATTCGTTTTCAAATTGAACCTAATGAGGATTATAATGACATTATTCTCCATATTCGTTTTAAAGAAACCGATGTCCGTTTGCAACAAGAAACATTGGGAATTTTGGGAGTCAATTTAATTTATAGTGCCTATTATAAATACGAAGATCCTAAAAAATTACTGCGCTATTTGTATGACCATCTCGACAAAGACCAGTTAGAAATTGACACCATTAATTTCTCAGGCCCTTGTTTTAAAGAAGTCGACAACCGTTTGATGAGTTTGCAGTTGGTTAAAAACGGCATGACCGATGCAGTAATTTTTGACCCAAAAGCCAAAAACGTATTACCCGCAGCTATTTTATACAAAAAAAACATTCTTACGCTCAGAGGAAGTTTCCGTCCTGTGACCAAAGTAAACATGGACATGTACAAGGAATCTCTCAAAATGTTTTTGCAAGAAAACAAAGTAGATGAAGCCAATACCTTGGTTATTTTTGAAATTACACTCTCCAATTTGCGTTCCGATGGCGAAATTGACGAACGAGATTTCATGGACAGAGCCGAATTGCTTTGTTCCTTGGGACAAACGGTGATGATTTCTAATTTTCAAGAATATTATAAAGTAGTTGAATATTTCTCTAATTATACCAAAGCCCGAATGGGATTAGTTATGGGAGTTAATAATTTGGTTGATATTTTTGACGAGAAATACTATCGCCATTTAAGTGGTGGAATTCTAGAGGCCTTCGGGAAATTATTTTACCGAGATATGAAAGTCTACTTGTATCCAATGATTGACGAAAATGGCGATATTCTAAATTCTGAAAATTTGAAAGTACATCCAAGAACCAAAGAACTCTATAAATTCTTTAAATTCAACGGAAAAGTAGTCGATATTACCGACTATAACCCAGAGAATCTCAAAGTCTTTTCACGCGAAGTACTTAAAATGATTGGTACGAACCTACCTGGTTGGGAAACTATGCTACCCACGGGAGTTGCTGAAATCATTAAGAAAAAATCGCTTTTTGGATATAAAGCCGATTCAAAATTAGAAAAAAGTAGTTAGGAGGAATATTTTAATAGATAAGGTATGTTGTTTTTTTAGAGAAAGTGATTCGCAAATCGAAGTGTTCTTGAAAAACAAACGTGTTCTTTGAAGTCTCATATCAATACAAAAGTTGCAAAAATCGCGTAGCGAAACGTTATATTAAAAAAAACGCAAAAAAATAATTTATCCTGGCGTTTTTATTATTATTTGAACTTGTTATTACTTCAAAATCTGTGCTGCGTGTTCTTTGGTTTTTACATCCGAAATTACCTCATCAATGATTCCGTTTTCGTCAATAATAAAGGTAGTTCTGTGAATGCCATCATATTCTTTTCCCATAAATTTTTTAGGACCCCAAATACCAAAGGCGTTACAAACCGATTTATCTTCGTCAGCCAAAAGCGGAAAAGGAAAATTAAATTTCTCTTTGAATTTTAGTTGTGCTTTTGCCGCATCGGCACTCACACCCAAAATAGCATAATTATGAGCTTGAAAACGTTCAAAATTATCTCTTAAGTCACAGGCTTCGGCGGTACAACCTGGAGTGTTCGCTTTTGGATAAAAGAAAACTACTAATTTTTTACCGTTATAATCTGCTAATTCATGACGATTTCCGTCTTGGTCTAATCCTGAGAAACTAGGTGCTTTGTCGCCTTTTTTTAATGTAGTCATAATTTGAGTTTATAAGTTTAGGAGTTTAAAAGTTTAGTTCCTATCTTGTAATCAAAAATAAGACAAAATGACCAAATCAGAACGTGTAACGTTTGTTATAAATACGTTAAAAGAATTATATCCCGAAATTCCAATTCCTCTAGATCACAAAGACCCGTATACTTTGCTAATTGCTGTTTTATTATCGGCTCAATGTACCGATGTTCGAGTAAATCAAATTACCCCCTTGCTTTTTGCTAAGGCCGATAATCCGTATGATATGATAAAAATGTCGGTGGAAGAAATTAGAGAAATCATTCGTCCATGTGGCTTATCGCCCATGAAATCAAAAGGAATTCATGGCTTGTCCCATATTTTAATTGACAAACACGATGGAAAAGTACCTCAAAACTTTGAAAGTTTAGAAGAATTACCAGCTGTGGGTCATAAAACGGCGAGTGTGGTTATGTCTCAGGCATTTGGCGTTCCTGCTTTTCCTGTGGATACGCATATTCATAGATTACTATTTCGTTGGAATTTAACAAACGGAAAGAATGTAGTTCAAACAGAAAAAGATGCTAAACGTATTTTTCCAGAATCGATTTGGAATGATTTACACTTACAAATCATTTGGTACGGACGCGAATATTCTCCCGCAAGAGGTTGGGATTTAGAGAAAGATATCATAACTAAAACCATCGGAAGAAAATCAGTTTTGGATGAGTACTATAAAAAGACGTCCCGATAATTATCGGGACGTCTTTTTAATTAGCTATAATTTCGAAACTCATACTGTTACTTTTTAGAATGCTTAACGCTTTGGAGTAACTTAGTAAAAAAGAAACTACTTCTTTTTTTGGTTTCATGGAATTGGTAACTAAAGATTTCTTAGAGTAAATTTTCGCCATAATTTATAATAAAGGGTTAGTTTATTATAGTAACGCTACAATTTACGATTTAGTATCAATTCGTTAAAATTACTTGATGTTTATCAATAATTTTTCGCATGTTCATCAAAGCATATCGCATTCTTCCTAAAGCAGTATTGATGCTAACGCCTGTAATTTCTGAAATTTCTTTAAAACTCATATCTTGATACATACGCATAACCAACACTTCTTTTTGATCTTCTGGTAATTCTTGTATCAGTTTTTTTAAATCCGTCTCTACTTGTTCATTGATGATTTTATTCTCAATCGTCAAAGAATCGTCAGACATGATTGAAAAAATAGAAAACTCCTCTGTTTCTCTAAACATGGGCATTTTTTTATTTTTTCTAAAATGATCGATAACCAGATTATGAGCAATTCGCATCACCCAAGGCAAGAATTTACCTTCTTCGTTGTACGAATTTGATTTTAAAGTTTTAATAACCTTAATAAAAGTGTCTTGAAAAATATCATTCGAAATATCTTTATCAGAGATTTTTGAATAGATAAAACCGAAAATTTTTGATTGGTGTCTATTGATTAAAATAGTTAAAGCGTTTTCATCACCATTAACGTAATTGTTTACCAATAAGGAATCTGAAAGTTGTACAGTAGCCATAGTTATACTTTTAGTTTTAATAAAAATTTGGAGCAATTTCTCTAAAAAGTAATTCTATGTAATAGGCTTCTGTTTTTTTGAGGTTGATTTATTTTTCAAATGTAAGACTATTTTATTTTAATAAACAAGTAAAAAGCAATAAAAATTCATAAAATCAGTTAGGAAGCCTTAAAAATAGTCGCTTTTTTAAATTTATTTTAACATTTCAACTTAATAAAACAGTATGTTTTGTTTCGTTTTAATTATAAATTATTTGTCAAAACAACCTTATATTTGCCTTTAGTACCATTTATTCGGCTGTCTTTTTAATAGAAATAATATTCCCAATGACATTAAAACAAAAAATAGGACAATTTTTTTTTCCTGCTGTTTTCATCAACGATAGTGAAGAAGAAATTCAAAAAACGGAATTTTTAATTCGAGAATACAACATTGGCGGATTGACTTTTTTTCATAGTAGAGCCAGTGCGGCTACCAATTATGAATCAAATAAAAAAATCGTTTTTAATGATGATAGTTATGAAAGATTAAAAGAGTTAGTTGTTCGCTATCAGAGTTGCGCTACTACTCCACTTTTAATGAGTATTGATGCTGAATGGGGTTTAGCCATGCGTGTGGAAAAAACACCTCAATATCCCTATGCCATTACTCTTGGCGCATTAAACGACAATAAAAAATCCTTGATTTATGAAGTCGGAAAACAAATAGGTTTAGACTTAAAATCGGCTGGAATAAAGTATAATTTAGCTCCTTTAGCAGACATTAATAACAATCCAAATAACCCCGTAATTGGGTATCGTTCTTTTGGTGAGAACAAAAATAAAGTAGCCGATTTTGCACTAGAATATATTCGTGGAATGAACGATTCAGGCGTTTTAGGCTGCTTAAAACATTTTCCTGGTCATGGAAATACCAATGTTGACTCGCATTTAGGATTACCTATTTTAGAAGAAAGTTTAGATGAATTAATTGCCAATGAATTAGTGCCTTTTATCAAAGGAATTGAGCATCATGTAGACTCAATTATGATCGGACATCTGGCAGTTCCAGCTTTAAATGAAGGTCGGAATATTTCGGCTACCTTATCAAAATCAGTCATTGAAAATCTTTTACGAAAGCAATTAGGTTATGACGGACTGATTATTTCCGACGCCTTGAACATGCATAGTGTTTCTAAATTATATGACAAAAAAGGACAGTTAGAATGGGAAGCCTTTAATGCTGGAAACGATATTTTATGTTTTGCAGAAAATATTGTAGAAGGAATGGAAGAAATACTAAAAAATGCTAGCCCAGAAAGAATTGAAGCCAGTTATTCCCGCATCATAAAATACAAAGAAAAGGTTGGGATTCTTTCAGGGAACACAAACCCTGTAGGTACTTTTGATTCTGAAAAAACAGCTGAATTAAATCGAGAAATTGCTTCAAATTGTATCACAAAAATCAAAGAAGAACCGTTTCATTCATTGCTTTTTGAAGCAAAAAAATTAAACAAACTCGCTAAATTAAGTATTTATAAAACTACTGAAAATAGCTTTTTTAAAACACTTAATTCCGAATTAACTTCTCCTGAATTTGAAATTAAAAAAGAAGATTCCATATCTGAATTAGAAAAAAAATTGGCAAATTTTGATACGCTTCTCATTGCTCTTTTTGTACCAAAAGCAAAACCATTAGACAATTTTGAAATAGAAAATTCGGCGTTAACTCTTTTGAATCGTTTATTTGAAATTAAAAAATGTGTTTTATATATTTTTGGTAATCCTTATGTTTTACAAATACTTCCCAACATTCAACAAGCAAAAGAAATTATTATAGCCTATCAAGATTTTGAAGTATTTCAAGAAGTGGCAGCAAAAAAATTAATTAAAAATTCCGAATACACTGGCGTTTTACCAGTATTGATTCCTGGAATAAATCAATAACTATTTCTTTAGAACTTGGAATCAAAAAACTTGCTTTTTCATTTTTATTTTGCAAAAACACCGTTTTTAATTAAAATATACAGTAAATTTGGCACAATGAAAAATTCAAGTTTATATAGTACTTCTTTTGTACGGAAAAACAGATTTTCGACTTCTCCCGAAGTGCGGACACTATCAATATAGTTTCCAAAAGTTTTTTTTATTTTTCATTCATTTTTCATTTTTACCTCTTGAAATCACATTATTTCCATTTTGGATTGCAAAATCCGCAAAACTATGTCACTTTTTTAAGTTTCAGGTATGCTATAATTAGTGTATGCTGTACATTTGCACTGTTTTTTAAAAACTCATCATATAGTTTATTTTATAATCAAAAAACTCAACTCTTGAAATGAATATATCCGTAGTTATCGCTCAAGAAGAACATTATAAATATACGCAAGAAATTTGCGACACCATTGAATCATCAGCTTTGTTAAGAGGTACAGGAATTGCCAAAAGAACGCCTGATTATATCAAAAAAAAGATGCAAAACAGAGATGCTGTGATTGCCTTAGATGAAAACGGTGTTTTTGCCGGTTTTTGCTATATCGAAAGTTGGCAGCACGCAAAATTTGTTGCTCATTCGGGGCTTATTGTTCATCCTGATTTTAGATATTTAGGTTTGGCAAAAAAAATCAAATCTTTTGTTTTTGATTATTCCTTAGAAAAATATCCTGATGCAAAAGTTTTTGGAATTACGACAGGATTGGCTGTAATGAAAATCAACTCCGATTTAGGATACAAACCCGTTCCTTTTTCAGAATTGACAACCGATCCTAGTTTTTGGAAGGGATGTCAGACTTGTACTAATTATGATATTTTAAAAAGCAAAGAAAACAAATTGTGTCTTTGTACAGGAATGTTGTACGACCCAAAAGAAAAACCAAAAGACCCACCAAAACATCCGTTTAACGTTCGTATTTGGAATCGATTAAAAGAAATTAAAGCAGCATTATTCTTAAAAAAATAAAAATGAAAAAAGTAGTATTAGCATACAGCGGAGGATTAGATACTTCATACTGTTTAAAATATTTAAAAAACGAACAAGGATTTGAAGTTCATACTGTATTAATAAACACAGGTGGTTTTGACGATGCTGAATTAAAAGCCATCGAAGACAGAGCCTACGAATTAGGAAGTGCGAAACATGCAAGCCTTACTATTTTAGATAAATATTACGACAAAGCCATTAAATATTTGATTTATGGAAATGTCTTAAAAAATAATACTTATCCATTGTCTGTAAGTGCCGAACGCGTTTTTCAAGCGATTGAAGCAATTAAATATGCGAAATCGGTTGGAGCTACAGCCATCGCTCACGGAAGTACAGGCGCTGGAAATGACCAAATTCGTTTCGATTTGATTTTTCAAACTATTGCTCCCGAAATCGAAATCATCACTCCTATTCGTGATTTGAAATTATCTCGTCAAGAAGAGGTGGATTATTTAGCTAAAAATGGCGTGCATTATTCTTGGGAAAAAGCCCAATATTCTATAAACAAAGGATTGTGGGGAACTAGCGTTGGAGGAAAAGAAACCCTGACATCTAGCCAACCTTTACCAAGCGAAGCCTATCCATCACAATTGGTGAAAGAAGGTGAAGAAAAAGTAACTTTAGAATTTTTAAAAGGTGAATTAATTGCTGTAAATAGAAAAAAAGACAAACCTTCGAACAATATTGTGGTTCTTGAAAAACTAGCCAATGCATACGCCATTGGTAGAGACATTCACGTAGGTGATACAATTATAGGAATCAAAGGAAGAGTTGGTTTTGAAGCCGCAGCACCTTTAATCATTATCAAAGCACACCATTTATTAGAGAAACACACACTCGGAAAATGGCAACAATATTGGAAAGACCAACTAGGAAACTGGTACGGAATGCTGTTTCACGAAGGGCAATTTTTGGATCCTGTGATGCGAAATATCGAAACTTTCCTTGAAGACACCCAAAAAACAGTAAACGGAACGGTAACTGTTTCTTTGAAACCTTACCATTTTTCGTTAGACGGAATTGAATCAGAAAATGATTTAATGAATACTGGTTTTGGTCAATATGGCGAAATGAACAACGCTTGGACATCAGACGATGCTAAGGGGTTTATCAAAATTTTGGGTAATGCTCAAAATATATTTTCGTCTGTCAATAATGAAACGTACGAGTAAATAAATTGTTGATTTTTGATTTTAGAATTTAGATTTGGTTGGAATACCTTACATCTGAAATCTGAAATCTGAAATCTAAAATCTAAAATAATTATGATTTCAATCGGAATAATTGGCGGTTCAGGATACACGGCTGGGGAACTCATCAGAATTTTGATGTTTCATCCTAATGCAAAATTGGATTTTGTCTACAGCACAACCAACGCAGGAAAACCTCTTTCGGTGGCGCATCACGATTTGTTGGGAGATATCGAAATGAATTTTACAAACGAGATAAATCCCCATGTGGATGTTGTTTTCTTGTGTTTAGGTCACGGAAAATCAATATCTTTTTTAGAAAACAATCAATTTTCAGGTACAACTAAAATCATTGATTTAGGAAATGATTTCCGTTTGATAAAAGACAAAAACTTGAACGGAAAATCATTCGTTTATGGTTTACCCGAATTAAACAAAACCGAAATCAAAAACGCTCAATTTATTGCAAACCCAGGTTGCTTTGCTACAGCTATTCAATTGGCATTATTACCATTAGCGTCAAACGGATTATTGACAGATGATGTGCATATTAACGCCACCACAGGAAGTACTGGAGCTGGAGTAACTCCTTCGGAGACAACGCATTTCAGCTGGAGAAACAATAATATGTCGCATTACAAAGCCTTTTCTCATCAACATTTGGGCGAAATAAACCAAAGTGTGAATCAGTTGCAAAAGGATTATTCAAACGAATTAATTTTTGTTCCTAACAGAGGCGATTTTGCTAGAGGAATTTTTGCTACTTTATACACAACAGTTGACGAAAGTTTGGAAGATTTGGTTTCAAAATACCAAGAATATTACAGAAACCAACCATTTGTAACTGTAACTACT
>CAMAWK010000022.1 GCA_945861915.1 Flavobacterium psychrophilum
TGGCTGAATTCAACATTTACAGCTTCGCTATGTCCACCTACTACTGGCACACGAACCGCTGTTGCAGTCACTTTAATACTGTCGTCACTTAGAATTTTTTTGGTTTCGTTTACCAATTTCATTTCTTCTTTGGTGTAGCCATTGGCTTCAAAACTGTCACATTGAGGAATACAATTGCGGTTGATTTTGTATTTGTAAACCATTTCTCCCTCAATTCCTGCTACTTCATTTTCAAATTGCTGAACCGCTTTTACTCCCGTTCCTGTAATGGATTGGTAGGTAGAAACAATCACTCGTTTGATATTGTATTTTTGGTGTAACGGTGCCAAAGCTAATACCATTTGGATAGTCGAACAGTTTGGATTCGCTATAATTTTATCGTCTTTTGTTAATTGATTGGCATTGATTTCTGGAACCACTAACTTTTTGGTTGGATCCATTCGCCATGCTGATGAATTATCGATAACAGTTGTTCCTGCAGCAGCAAATTTAGGTGCCCAGTCTAAAGATGTTTGACCACCAGCTGAAAAAAGAGCAATATCCGCTTTCATATCAACCGCCGTTTGCAAACCAACTACCGTGTGTTTTTGACCTTTGAATTCAATAACTTTCCCCACAGATCGCTCTGAAGCAACTAGAATTAATTCGTCATAACTAAAATTTCTTTCTTCTAATACTTTTAACATGATTTCGCCAACCATTCCTGTGGCGCCTACAACTGCAATTTTCATACTATGTTTTTTTATGTTTTTTATTTTCTGATGCAAAAGTAAGTAATACCCATTTTAAAACAAGACTGTTAACAAAAAATAACAAAAAGTTATATTTATAACAAAAAAGAACCGCGCCTTTGTGGCGCGGTTTAGTTAGAATATGAAATGTAGCGGATATTATTTTTTCAACAAATCTCTAATTTGAGTTAATAATTCTTCTTGAGATGGTCCAGCTGGTGCAGCAGGAGCAGCTTCTTCTTTCTTTTTAGCTTTTTCAGCAGCTCTCAAAACAATAAAAATAAACAACGAAATGATGACAAAATTAATAATGGCTTGAACCAAATTACCATAAGTAATTACAGCAGCACCAGCCGCTTTTGCAGCTACTAAATTGTCATAACTGTTACCATCTAGGGTTATAAATTTTTGAGTAAAATCGATACCGCCAGTTAATAGACCCACGACAGGCATAATAACATCATCCACAGCAGAGCCTACAATTTTACCAAAAGCACCACCAATAACAACCGCTGTTGCTAAACTTAACACATCTCCTTGCATTAAAGAAGCCTTAAAATCTGCAAAAAATCCCATAATTTAAAAGTTTTAGGTTAGAATTTATTTTTTTAATAAAAACGAAGTTAACATAATTTTATGAATTATTCCCTATAAAATACTCTTTTAACTCGTTGCGAAATGCTGGTTAAAATTTCATAAGCAATAGTCCTCAATTGTTCTGCCATAAAAATAACCGAAGGATTATCGCCAAAAATAACAACCTCATCGCCTTCTTTGCAGTCTATTTCCGTACTATCAACCATCAGCATATCCATACAAATGCTCCCTACAATTGCCGCTTTTTGATTGTGAATAGTTACAAACCCCGATTTACTCCAATGTCTTGAAATTCCATCAGCATACCCAATAGGAATAGTAGCGATTTTGGTGGTTTTTTGAGCAACAAAACGCCTTCCGTAGCCTACACTTTCGCCCGCTTGAATGGTTCTGATTTGTGAAATAACCGATTTTAAAGTTCCTACATTTTCAAGATATTTTTGTTCATCGGGGTCGTTAGAAACACCATAAATCCCGATACCAAGCCGAACCATATCGTATTGTGCTTCGGTAAAATTGCTAATTCCGGAACTATTCAAAATATGACGTATAGGTTGTATTTGTAATTCATTCATTAAACGAGAAGACCATTTTTCGAATGCGGCAATTTGAGATTTTGCAAACTCTTTGTGATTCAAATTATCAGAGGTTGCCATGTGCGACAAAATACTTTGCACACGAACGCTTTTATTTTCTTTTAAAATGGTGATCAACTCCTCTAAACTATCTTTCTCAAAACCCAAACGGTGCATTCCTGTATCTAGTTTTACATGAATAGGAAAACCAACTAAGTTTCGTTGTTCTGCAATTTTTATAAAGGCTTTTAACCCTTTTAAACTATAAATTTCGGGTTCTAATTGATGTTGAATAATCGCATTAAAACTTGTGCTTTCGGGATTCAAAACCATAATAGGTAATTTGATCCCCGCATTTTTTAAAGAAATTCCCTCGTCGGCAAAAGCCACGCCCAAATAATCTACTTTGTGATGTTCGAGTAATTTGGCAATTTCAAATCCGCCATTGCCATAGCCAAAAGCCTTCACCATTACCATCATTTTAGTTGATGGTTTTAGTTTTGATTTATAATAATTCAAATTATGACTAATAGCATTGAGGTTAATTTCCAAGACCGTTTCATGCGTTTTTTCTTCAAGCAAGGCTACTATTTTTTCAAATTTAAAATCCCTAGCTCCTTTGATTAAAATGGTTTCGTTGCCAAAAGGCACCCTGTCAAAATTGTCAATTAAATCGTCTGTGGTTTTAAAAGTAATAGCATTAGAAAATAAATTTTCGAAAGCAGCCATTTTTTCACCAACCAAAATGACTCTAGCAATTTTATTAGCCACTATCATTTCTGCTACTTTTGAATACAGTTCTTGATCCGACAAACCACTCTCGAAAATATCCGATAGTAGGATGGTTTTATTGTCGTGTTGCTTTTGATTTTCAAGAAAGTCAAGAGCGATTTTTATAGATTGAAAATCGGAACTATAACTATCGTCAATCAATGTTGTATTGTTGATTCCGTTTTTGACTTTCAGTCGCATTTCAACTGGAAATAATTGCAACATTCGATCTTGAATCGTTTTTATTTCATATTTCAAATACAACAGCACCATCAAACAAGAAATAGCATTTTCGATAGAGGCTTGGTCTTTAAAAGGAATTTGGATTTCAAAACTACTATTTTGATGCCGAATTTCTAGAATGATTTGTTCCCCTTGGTCTTTTTTAGAAATATAAACGGCGGCGGTTTTGTCTGTAAAACTCCAAGAAAAGGGTTTTACTTTTTTATCAATAAGCAAATCAACCGTTTTGTCTTTTTGATAAATCAGCACTTCAGAATTTTTAAAAAGAAGTAGTTTTTCTTTAATTTTTTCTTCTCTATTGGCAAAACCTTCATCGTGAGCCGAGCCAATATTGGTGAGAATTCCAATAGTGGGTTTGATGATGGCTTCCAGCTTTTCCATCTCATTTACCTTAGAAATTCCAGCCTCAAAAATGCCTAAATTGTGTTTGTCATTCATCGAAAGAACCGACAAAGGAACGCCCACTTGCGAGTTATAACTTTTAGGACTTCTAGCAATATTATAATCAGGACTTAACAGAAAATGAAGCCATTCCTTCACAATAGTTTTTCCGTTGCTTCCTGTTACTCCAATCACTGGAAAATGAAACTGATTTCGATGATAGGCGGCCAATTTTTGCAAGGCATCTAACGTATTTTCGACAACTAGAAAATTAGCGTTATTGGATAATTTTTCAGGAATATAAGTAACGACAAAGTTTTGAACGCCATTTTCTATTAATGAAGCGATGTAATTATGTCCGTCATTATTGGGTCCAACCAAAGCAAAAAATAAAGTGTTTTGATTGTTTTGCAACGAACGACTATCGATGGAAACAGAATCAATAGTGCAATTCGAGGCTTTGCCAAATTGATTGGCGTGGAGAATTGAAACAATATTTTCTATATTCAAATTCAAATTATTTCTGATTTTAAGTAATGGACATAAAAATTTCTATCATTTCCCCTACCCTTTTTGCATCGCATAAAAATAAGCTGCGCGACTCAAAGGTTCGTATTCTTCCGTTTCGCCCAGCACAACGAGTTTGTCGTTGTCGGTTTTTCTAAAGCTGTAATTGGCTAAATTCCCTGTTCGGGGACAAACGGCGTGTACTTTGGTAACATATTCTGCAGTCGCCATCAAAGCGGGCATAGGCCCAAAAGGGTTGCCTTTAAAATCCATGTCTAATCCTGCCACAATCACCCGAATCCCTTGATTTGCCAAATCGTTGCAGATTTTCACAATTTCATCATCAAAAAATTGGGCTTCGTCAATACCCACCACATCGCAACCTAGAGCTAAAATAGCGATATTGGCTGCAGCTGGAACGGGTGTAGAACGAATTTCATTCGCATCGTGCGAAACTACCATCTCATTGTGATACCTTGTGTCTATTTGTGGTTTGAAAATTTCGACTTTTTGATGAGCAAATTGTGCTCTTTTAAGTCTACGAATGAGTTCCTCGGTTTTTCCCGAAAACATCGAACCACAAATTACTTCGATCCAACCAAATTGTTCTTTATGATTAACTGTATTTTCGAGAAACATTTTGTAAATTTCAGCTTTTAAAAAGGAATAGTTTTATTACTTTGCAATCAAAGCCAAATTTAACAAAAAACAAATCCCCACTCACTATAATTTTGAAAGATATGAAGAAAAAACTGGAAGCCGACTTAATTAGTATTGCACATAAAGTTTTGCAAATGAAAAACAAGTCTGATATCAATCAATTACTAATTGAAACTCAGAAATTACAGGAGAAACTTTCTGTTTTAAAATTTATTGAAGAACATTTTGATGAAGCTAAACCAACGATTGGAAAAACGGAAGCAATCGAGAAAATGGAACAGGCTTTTGAAGAAGATCAAACATCAGAAGTAACAATAATGGAGGAAGAATTAACTCCTGTTGACCTTGAAACTCCAACAGATGAAACTAGTGTTGCAGAAACTATCGAAAATGTTGTTCCCGAAATAAAAGCTGAAGAAGTAATCACCCAAAATGAATTACCAGAAGTTGAAAAACCAAATAATTTAGGATTTTTACCTGCTTTTGAGTTGGATGTCGATTTTCAAGAAGAACCTGAAAACAAAAAAGAATCGGCTCAAATTTCGTTTGAAGATTTATTAGGCGGAAATTATAACGACACTCTTTTTGTCAAACTTGAAACCAAAGATGCCGATGTGTCTGATAATACAATGGTAACTCCTCCTAAAATGGATTTGAATCTTCAGTCGGAAAAGACTGAAAGCGCAACATTAAACGAAACGTTGACCAAAGGAATAAAAATTGATTTAAACGATAGAATTGCTTTTGTAAAACACCTTTTTGGCAACAGCAACGAAGAATACAATAGAGTTTTAAACCAACTCATTACGTATGATAGTTTAGAAGAAGTTCAGGATTTTATCGAAGAAATGGTAAAACCTGATTACAATAATTGGCAAGGAAAAGAAGATTATTCTCAACGTTTTATGGAGATTATCGAGAAAAAATTCGATTAAATGAGTACGCTTTTTATTGTTCCAACTCCTATTGGCAATCTTGAAGACATGACTTTTCGTGCAATTAGGGTTTTAAAAGAAGTCGACTTGATTCTTGCCGAAGACACACGAACCAGTGGAAAACTCTTAAAACATTTCGAAATTGGAACGCATATGCATAGCCATCACATGCATAACGAACACAAAACAATCGAAAATTTAATTGCTCGTTTAAAAGCAGGTGAAAACATTGCATTAATTTCGGATGCGGGAACACCAGCCATATCTGACCCAGGTTTTTTACTCACTCGAGCCTGTGTCGAAAACGGAATTAGGGTAGAATGTTTGCCTGGAGCCACTGCATTTGTACCCGCTTTAGTCAATAGCGGTTTACCCAATGACAAATTCGTTTTCGAAGGATTTTTGCCTGACAAAAAAGGAAAGCAAACTAGATATTTGGCTCTTGCCGAAGAAACTAGAACGATGATTTTGTATGTTTCGCCCCATAAATTGGTCAAAACATTAGCCGAATTTATCACTTATTTTGGCGAAGATCGCCCTATTTGTGTATCAAGAGAATTATCAAAACTACACGAAGAAAATGTGCGAGGAACGGTTAGAGAAGTCCTAACCCATTTTGAGAACAAACCACCAAAAGGAGAAATTGTGGTCGTCGTTGGTGGGAAAGTAACCTCAAAAGAAAACAAAAAACAATTAGACTAATTCAAGTATGACAATAGACTCTTTTTTACAAAAACTAAAACAAACAGCAAATTCAATCACATTTCCTGAAACCATTGCCGTAATTGAAGAAAATTACCATTTCAAACAAACGGCTTTCAAAAATGGAAATCTTCAAAATGGAGCTGGAGAAAACTCAGGTTCTTGCAAATTATTTGCTTTTGCACAAATACAAAATTTAAACGAAGCAGAAACCTTGGCATGTTTTGGTGCCTATTATTTTGAAGATGTTTTAGAAAATCCCGAAGGAACAAACCACCAAAACATTCGAAATTTCATGAAAACTGGATGGAACGGAATTCTATTTGAAGGAAATGCTTTAGAATTGAATTCCTAATTTGTAATTCTCAATTTACAATTAACTATGCGTTGGACCTTGCTACCAAAACCTTCGGAAGACAAAGTGAAACTACTCGCTCAGGCTTTGAACATAGAGGAATTTGTGGCAACGCTATTAGTACAACGAGGCATTGAAACATTTGAGGATGCTCGATTGTTTTTCCGTCCCACTTTAGAAGATTTACACAATCCGTATCTGATGAAAGACATGGATAAAGCCGTTGAACGCATCGAGTTAGCAATTGAAAACGGAGAAAATATTCTCATTTTTGGCGATTATGATGTAGACGGAACGACTGCGGTATCGTTGGTTTCTAGCTATTTAAAAAGTTATTACCCCAATATCGCTACCTATATTCCTGATCGGTATGACGAAGGCTACGGAATTTCGTTCAAAGGAATAGATTTTGCAGACGACAATGGATTTTCGTTGATTATAGCCTTGGATTGTGGAATAAAATCAATCAATCATGTGGCTTATGCCAAAGAACGAAACATCGATTTTATCATTTGCGACCACCACCGTCCGGGCGAAATTTTACCTGATGCAGTCGCAGTTTTAGACCCGAAACGAACCGATTGTAGCTATCCATACGATGAATTATGTGGCTGTGGCATTGGTTTTAAATTGATTCAGGCCTTGGGTCAAAATCGAAATCAAACGATAGAGAATTTAGTACCTTATTTAGATTTGGTGGCTACGGCCATCGCAGCAGACATTGTTCCAATGACTGGCGAAAATAGGATTTTGGCACATTTTGGTTTACAAGTGATTAACTCTAATCCGCGAGCTGGAATCAAGGCATTAGTGCATCAAATAAAAAAGAAAAACCTCGACATTACTGATGTGGTTTTTATTATTGCGCCCCGAATTAATGCTGCAGGACGCATCAAACATGGGAATCATGCAGTGGAATTATTGAGTGAATTAAACTTTGAACAAGCGCAGGAATTTGCATCCGAAATTGAAAAATATAATGTTGAAAGAAAAGATTTAGACAAACAAATTACCATCGAAGCGCTGAATCAAATTATAAATAACAACGAAGAAAAACGTTTTACAACCGTTGTTTTTCAAGAAGATTGGCACAAAGGCGTGATTGGTATTGTGGCTTCGCGATTGATAGAAACCTATTATCGACCGACGTTAGTTTTTACCAAAAGTGGCGATAAATATGCTGCTTCGGCTCGATCAGTCAAAGGATTTGATGTGTACAATGCTTTAGAAAGTTGTTCGGAACACTTAGAACAA
Source organism: Flavobacterium psychrophilum (assembly GCA_945861915.1). GTDB lineage: Bacteria > Bacteroidota > Bacteroidia > Flavobacteriales > Flavobacteriaceae > Flavobacterium > Flavobacterium psychrophilum_E. Next base: position 7,712 of record CAMAWK010000022.1, read on the forward strand.
TTTGGCGGACACATGTATGCTGCAGGAATGACCTTGCTTCCTGAAAATTATGAAAATTTTAAAAAAGCTTTCGAAAAAGTAGTCCAAGAAACCATCCCGCCAGAGTTGTTAACTGAAGAAATTGCGATTGATGCAGAAATTAATTTTTCGGACATTACACCCAAATTACTTCGGATTTTAAAACAATTTGAGCCTTTTGGTCCACAGAATAGAACGCCTGTTTTTTTGACTAAAAAAGTACAAGATACCGGATACGGAAAAGCCATTGGTCAAAACGAAGAACATCTAAAACTGTTTGTAAAGCAACTGCAGAATGAGGATGGAATCGTAGCCATTGGATTTGGGTTAGGAAAAAAAATAGAACTGACAACTCATAAAAAAACCTTTGAAGCCATTTATTCTATAGACGAAAATGAATGGAACGGAACAACTACTATGCAATTGCGATTGAAAGATATTCAATAGAAAAAATTAATTTTGAATAGAAAAAGAGCCAACTTTAGGTGAACAAAATACTTTTTTCAATTTATTTTAAAAACAGTTGGTTTAATAACCATAATCCCATTCACTTTAGTAAGTCTTTTTACACTCAACTTACAAAAAATCTCTTGTAAATAAAGCTAAAATGACGGTATTTAATTGATTTCCGTCAAATTACTGACGGTATTTAATTGATTTCCGTCAATAAATTGACGGAAATCAATAATTATTAGTATATTTGTCTTTCAAAATCCGAAACTATGGAACACAATAGAGTTTGTGAAAAAATCATTTATCAAAAATTGCAAGACAATAAAGTACTAGTTTTGTTGGGTTCACGAAGAGTTGGCAAAACCCAATTAATCAACAAAATTATAAAAAACAGTACGGAAAAAATTTTATTTTTAAACGGTGACGATGTAGAAACTCATAATTTGCTAGAAATTCAAAGTACTGCCAATTACAAACGTATTTTGGGGGATACTAATTTATTAATCATAGATGAAGCTCAGGAAGTTTTAAACATTGGCAAAAAATTAAAGTTAATGGTAGATACGATTCCAGGCTTAAAAGTACTCATAACGGGCTCATCGGCATTTGAAATTAACAATCAAATTGGCGAACCATTAGTAGGCAGAATGAAAACCATTATGATGCATCCGCTATCACAAATTGAATTTTCTGAAACTGAGAATTTTTTAGACACAAAAAATAATCTAGAAGAAAGACTCATTTTTGGTGGATATCCAGAATTGTCAAAACTTACAAACCGTGACGAAAAAATTAGTTATCTCAAAGAAATTGTAAACAATCAATTATTGAGGGATATTTTGGCATTTGAAGGCATTAAAAAAAGAGACAAAATTATTGCCTTACTACAAAAAATTGCTTTCAGAACAGGAAGCGAAATTTCATTAGAAAGCATCGGAAAGGAATTGCAAATAAGTAAAAACACGGTAGAGAAATACTTAGATTTATTTAGTAAAGTTTTTATAGTGTACAGCGTTTCGGGCTTTAGCAGAAACAGAGATAACGAGGTAACCAAAATGAAAAAATGGTACTTTGTAGACAACGGTATTCGAAATGCCATTATCAACTCATTTAATCCTTTGAATATGCGAGAAGATGTTGGAAAACTATGGGAAAACTATTTAAATTCGGAACGAAGAAAAGCAAAAGACTATCAACAAGATTTCGTTTTAGATTATTTTTGGCGTACACATACCAAACAAGAAATAGACAGAATTGAAGAAAAAAACGAGGAACTATTTGCATTTGAATACAAGTGGGGAAAAGTTAAAAGTAAAATTCCTCCAGAATTTGCAAAGGCATACCCAAAAGCAACTTTTGAAATTATCAACCAAGATAATTATTTAGACTTCATTTTAAACAAAACAGTAAATTTGCTTTAATGAAAAATGCTACTAAATATTTATCTGTACTTCTAATTGCGACTTTATTTGCTAATTGTGGAGACAAAGAAAGCGACTACATCGACCCTAGAGGAAAAACCTTTGCAGGTTCGGTGAGTTGTTTGGAATGTCATCAGCAAATTTATAACGATGCCTTAAAAAGTTCACATCATAAAGCTTCGGCGGAAGCTACACTCAAAAATGTGTTGGGCAATTTTACTTCGGGTCACAATATTTATTTTTATGATAAAGACACGAAAGTTGTAATGGAAAAAAGAAATAATGAATTATTTCAGGTTCATTACAAAAACGGAAAAGAAGTAAAAGCCTATCGTTTTGATATGGTGATGGGAGCGAATAATGCACAAACCTCTATGTTTTGGGACAAAGATGCCTTATATGAATTACCATTGTCACACTATAATTCAGTAAATGATTGGGGAACCAGCCCAGGTTATCCGCCCAACGAACCTCATTTTGATAGAGCACTTTCTACAAACTGTTTCGAATGTCATAGTTCACATATCAAGAAAGATGAATCGACTGCAGATCCAGACAATCTTTTTGGAACCGAGTTTAAACCTGAAATATTGAAAGAAGAATCGCTGGTTTACGGTATTGACTGCGAACGTTGTCATGGCCCTGCATTAGATCATGTAAAGTATCACAAAAAAAATCCTGAATTAAAATTACCCAAATACATCACAACTCATGAATCGCTCAATAACGACCAAAAATTAGCTCAATGTGTGGTTTGTCATAGTTCTGAAGAAATTCTTCAATCCCGTTTTAAGTATGTACCTGGAAAAAAGATGTCCGATTTTTATCAAACTACATCCAATTCAAATTCAAATCAAGACGTACACGGAAACCAATTTGGCTTACTGTCGCAAAGTGCCTGTTTTATAAAAAGTGAAAAATTAAATTGCAACAGTTGCCACAATCCACACAATGAGAAAACAGAAAATATATTGAGTCAATCTCAAAAATGCATAAGTTGTCATAGTCAAGCTATTAATACTTTTTGCACTACCAAACCACCGAAAGGAATTTCACTCAAAGACAATTGCATTGATTGTCACATGCCAAAAAAACCATCGGGTGCTATTGGGTTTTACCTTTCGGGAAAGTCTGAAATGTCTCCGTATTTGTTGCGAACACACAAAATTGGGATTTATCCGGAAGAAACTAAAAAAGTGGCTAATCACAAACAGTAGTAATGACTAAAAACGATCCTTATTCCGCCCTACGCTACAAAGAGTTTACGGTTTTTTTGCTCTTGCGTTTTACGATGGTTTTTGCTTGGTCGATGCAATTTATTGTCATCGAATGGGTGGTGTATAGTTTGACCAAAAGTCCGCTTTCGTTGGGAATCATTGGTTTAATGGAAATTATTCCAGCCGTGGGCATGGCTTTATTTGCAGGACATTTTGTGGATCAAAACGAAAAAAAAGGAATGCTTTTAAAATGTATTCTTGCCTTTTCGATTATTAGTTTTGGTTTGTTTTTATTGACTTGGCCCGAAATAGTAAGTGGTTTTTCGACCCAAACTATTTTATATTCTATTTATTTTTTGGTTTTTTTAGGTGGTTTAGTAAGAGCCTTTTTAGGACCAACTATATTTTCACTTTTGTCGCTAATTGTTCCTAAAAAAGAATACTCGAATGCCGCCACTTGGAGTAGTTCTGTTTGGCAAATAGGCTCTGTTTTAGGACCTGCATTTGCTGGTTTTTCAATTTCTTGGATTGGAATACACCCATCGATGATTTTTGTTTTTGGCTGTTCGGTTCTATCCTTACTTGCGTTGTCGCAAATTGGCACCAAACCTATTTTGAATCCAAAAATTGGCGAACCCATTATGGATAGCCTCAAAGAAGGAGTTAAATTTGTCTATCAAAACAAAACGGTTTTAGGTGCTTTATCGCTCGATATGGTAGCGGTTTTGTTTGGCGGTGCGGTAGCCTTATTACCCATATTTGCTCAAGATATTTTAAAAGTTGGCCCCGAAGGCTTTGGCATTTTGAGAGCCGCTCCAGCTGTTGGCGCCTTTATAACCTTGCTAATTACAGCTTATATTCCGTTGAATAAAAATGCAGGTGTCAAACTCCTAACTGCTATTTTCTTGTTTGGAGTTTGTATGATTATTTTTGGTTTATCGACTCTGTTTTGGCTTTCTGTTTTCGCGTTATTTTTCAGTGGTGTGGTCGATGGTATTTCGGTGGTGATTCGACAAACGATTTTACATCTGAAAACCCCCGACGAAATGCGCGGTCGTGTGGCAGCCGTGAACTCTATTTTTGTAGGTTCCTCGAATGAGTTGGGTGCTTTTGAAAGTGGCTTAACTGCCAAACTCATGGGAACGGTTACCGCAGTGGTTTTTGGCGGTAGTATGACGATTCTAATTGTTCTAGGAACTGCTTTTTTTTCACCTTCTTTTAGAAAATTAGATTTGCAAAAAGATATAGAGGAACATGAGAAGTGATTTTTGAAATTTTTGAAAAAACTTTAGTAAGATAAAAAGTTATAGTTAATAAGAAATATTAAAAAATAATTTAAATTTTTCAGTTATTTCTATAGCCAATATTTTTCATATATTATTTGGGTTGAGACTTTTTGGTTTTACATCATCTTCATCTCTTGACTTTTCTTTAGCCTTTTTTTCCAATTCTTTAAATAAGTTGTAAAGGAAAGTTCCTGGTTGAAACATTTCTAATGCACTAAGTTTTTTTTCTAGTGAATTATGGGTGTTAATTAGATTATCACGCAACTTAGGTAATTCGTCTAATATTTTTTCTTGATTTATAACATCTTGTATTTTATGCTTACTCAATTCTGTTAATTTCTCATCTTTTTTCTTATTTGCTAGTTCTAATTCTTTTATTGCCTCATCTTTTAAAACAGAAAGAATTCTCTTGTAATTATCTATATCTTCGGGCAAATCTGAAATGAATTTTCTATACAAATCTTTGAATTTTTCTGATTCTTCAACTCTTTTTTCCATTGCAATAAGAGTTTCAGTTTGTGTATTAATTATTGAGTTTTGACCTTCTATTACTTTTTTTAAATTAATAATTTCAAGCCGTAATCCTCTAATAATTATCAAAACAACAAGTGAAAATCCACCAACTTGACTAAAGTAAACTATGATATCTATTGTTTTCATAAATTTATATAATATATTTTCTCATAAGAGAATTATTAATTGTAAAAATTAATATTAATATTGACTAATTCACTAACAAATCTAATAAAACCAGACTTAACAATTCCAAAACTATGATTTTTTATAACAGAATCAATTCTCTACTCATATCTCTTCAACTCTAAAGTCTCGCCATCAAAAACACCATACGTAAAATAGTCAATCCAATCGCCTAGGTTTACATATTCTGAATTTTCGCCAACAGAAATTTTCATAGGTAAATGACGATGTCCAAAAACAAAGTAATTGTAATGTTTGGTTTCTAGTTTTCTTTTGGCGTAACTCACCAGCCATTCGTTTTCTTCACCCAAAAATTTTACATCGGCATCGCCAGAAATGAGTTTGTTTTTGGTAGAAAGATATTGTGCTAATTTCATCCCGAGATCAGGGTGCAACCAGCGATACAGCCATTTCGAAAAAGGATGAGTAAATACTTTTTTCATGCGTTTGTATCCCAAATCGCCCGGTCCTTTGCCATCGCCATGACCAATCAGGAAGGTTTTTCCGTTAAAAGTATATTCTTGATTATCATGAAAAACAGGAATGTTCAGCTCTTTTTCGAAATAATCATTCATCCATAAATCATGGTTGCCCACAAAGAAATAAATAGGAATTCCGCTGTCTCGAATTTCGGCTAATTTTCCTAAAACTCTAATAAACCCTTTTGGAACAACAGTTTTATATTCGAACCAAAAATCGAATAAATCCCCTAACAAGAAAATAGCTTCGGCATCTTGCTTAACGACATCAAGCCAAGCCACGAATTTTTGTTCTCTTAGAAAACTCAATTCGGGTGTGGGTGCGCCAAAATGCTGGTCGGAGGCGAAGTATATTTTTTTGTTCGGTGTCATAAAAAGGATTTGAGTTCTAGGTTCAAAGTATTGGAATTTGAAATTGTTTTTTGAAATTGACTTTTGAAATTGACTTTTGAAATTGACTTTTGAAATTTGGAATTTATCAACGATTATCACTCGCAAACCATTCCGCAAAAGAAGATTCAGTTTCTTGTAATTTTAGAGAAAATAGATGGATGTTTTCGGGTAAGCGACTGATAATTCTTTTGGAAAAATCGACTACCATATTTTCACTCGTCGGTTGATAATCAACCAAAATCACATGATGTCCTCGAGATTTTAATTCTTTTGCCAACTCGATATGGGGTGTAGTTTCGTTGAAAACAGTGGCGTGATCAAATTGGTCTACGATTTCTTCTTTCACGATTTTTTTCAAATCGGTAAAATCAATGACCATCCCAAATTTCACGTTGTTTCTATCGGTTATGGGTTCGCCGATGACAGTCACCGACAGTTTGTAACTGTGTCCATGCACATTTTTGCATTTGCCATCATAGCCATACAAAGCGTGACCGGTTTCGAAACTGAACTGTTTGGTAATTCTTATTTTGCTCATCTTATTTTTTTAATTGTCGTAAGGCGTTTTTGGTAAAATCGGTGAGGACAAGCTTTCCTGAAATAGCAGCTCTTTCGTAGAGTAAACTCTCCCAATGTTCGGTTCCTTCCCAAAGTGTTTTTTTAATTTCTATCAAAGCTTCTGGATTACACGACGCTAATTCTGAACTAAATCGCACCAATTCAATGTCTAAAGTTACTTGACCCGCAAAGACTTTGGCAAATAATCCCTTGCTTTTTGACCATTCCGACTCTTTCCATTCGTTTGGAGCTAATGCTAATTCTGCCATGGCTGACTTTCCGATTTTTCTACTGATGGCAGGTTCTATGACAAAAGGACCAATTCCGATGGCGAGTTCCGAGAGTTTGATACTTGCATCTACTGTTGCAAAAACATAATCACAAGCAGCAATGATACCGACTCCTCCCCCAACTGCTTTTCCGTGAACTCTACCGATAATTATTTTCGAACAGGTTCGCATGGCATTCAACAGATTGGCAAATCCGGAGAAAAAAGTTGTTGCTTCGTCTAAATTTGAAACTTTCAAAAGCTCATCAAAAGACGCTCCAGCACAAAAAGCACCCGTTCCACTACTTTTTAAAATAATAACAGAAACTGCTTCATTAGTACTTAAATTATGTATTTCGGTGGTCAACCGATGTAGCAAATTACTGGGAAAACAATTGCTTGCAGGATGATTAAACTCGACTGTGGCAATAGCATTATGAATGGTAACTAAAATAGAACCTCTTAGATCTTGTGATTGCATAAAAAAGATTTTGTTGTAAAGTTAAAAATATTAGGGAAAGCCCGTGATTTTTTTTTGAAATTTGGATTACGCCTGATTTATATACTATATTTGCGACTCAAATTGGGGGATTAGCTCATTTGGCTAGAGCGCTTGCCTGGCAGGCAAGAGGTGACCGGTTCGAATCCGGTATTCTCCACAGATAATAACCCACAAATTTGTGGGTTTTTTTGTTTTCAGCCTAATCTGTTCTAAATTTTATACCTATTTTTGAGTTCATTATTAAAAAGCAAGACTCAAGTAAACTTCACAAATAAAAAAATAAATCAACTCATTATAAAAGTAAAAACATGATATTCAACCCATTATTTAGAAAATCAATTCCATTTTTTGTTTTATTGATAGCCATAAATACGACGTTACTATCTGCCCAAAACCAAAAGGTAGATAAAACAAGTATTGAACCTGCCAAACTTTGGTTAGACAATAAAGGCAATCACATCAATGCGCATGGCGGTGGTGTTTTGTTTCATAATGGCATTTACTATTGGTATGGTGAACACAAGATTAAAGGCAAATCGGAAGCCAATTTTGCTGATGGGGGTATTCAATGTTACACTTCTAAAGACTTAATCAACTGGACAGATGCCGGAATTGTTTTGGGAGTAGAATATAACAATACCAACAATTCCGACTTAGTATATGGCTGTTTAATAGAACGCCCGAAAGTGGTTTTTAATCCAAAAACTAGAAAGTTTTTAGCTTATTTTAAATTTTATCCAAAAGGCAATGGCTACGAAGTTGCCTATGTTGGAGTAGCTACTAGCGAAAGTCCCGCAGGTCCTTTTAGATTTAGCCATAAATTTTTAGGTCCATCACCAAAAGGTTCAGGCGATTTTTCGATGTTTGCAGATGATAATGGCGATTTATTTCATTTGGCGGTAAGAAAACCCGATAAGGCTTTTGTGATTGCAAAAATGAGAGACGATTATATGTTGCCGATTGAAGAATATAAAGAAGTCGAAAACATCGAACACCACACCGAAGCACCAGCTATTGTTAAGATTAATGGAATATACCATTTATTAGGTTCTGGTTCTACTGGCTGGAAGCCCAATGTAGCTAGGTATTACACAAGTACTAATTTATATGGCCCTTGGAAACAGGAAACCAACCCTTGCAGCGGTTTGAATACAGTAGATAATTTAGGAATTGACAAAACCTGGGGCGGACAATCTTCCTATATTTTAAAGGTAAATGGAATAGAAAATGGCTATGTTGCCTTATTTGATATTTGGTATCCAGATATGCCTATAAAAGGACGATACATTTGGTTGCCTATTGTCCTAAAAGACAATAAATTTACCATCGATTGGTTGAATGAATGGAATTTAGATTTTTTCAAAAAGGGCTATATTCTAAAATAATTAGCATTCAATTTTAAACATATAAGTCATATAAGTTAAAATAAAGTTGGCTTGTCAAACAGGAGAAAAAAGTGAATATAAGCTAAAAAAGTTCCATGTAAAACTATGTTACTTCACTTATATGAACTTTTCGTTTTACTTGATTTCATTGAAATTAAATTCTTATTTGACTTATATGTTTAATAATCTATTCTAAAAAATTCATGATATCTATAGAAATAAGTGTTAAAAACAATAAAAACTACTAGATTCCCTAAAGTAAAACCTTTAAAACTAAATAAATGCAACATCTCTCTCGTCTTCTTATTTTTTTACTTACAAGTTCATCAATTCTTTTTGCACAAGAAACGAGCAAAAACAATACTACTATAAATAACAACGAATCCTATCAATTAATTTGGAGTGACGAGTTTACTAATGAAGGCAGTCCCGATGAATCAAAATGGAGGTTTGAAAACGGATTTGTTAGAAACGATGAAGCACAATGGTACCAAAAAGAAAATGCTGTTTGTAGAAACGGTTTTCTTGAAATTACAGGTCAAAAGGAGCAAAAACCAAACCCAAATTATGTGGCAAAAAGTAAAAATTGGAGAAAAAACAGAGCCAATATCGAATACACATCAGCTAGTTTGGTTATGAAAAAAGAACATGCTTTTAAATATGGAAAAGTAGAAGTGAGAGCAAAAATAGATGCACAAACTGGCTTGTGGCCTGCCATTTGGACTTTAGGAATTGATGGTCAATGGCCAGCCAACGGCGAAGTGGACATGATGGAATATTATCATGATAGTATTTTAGCCAATTTTGCCATTGCAGGCAAAAATCGACACAATGCCATTTGGGATAGTTATAAAAAACCTTTAGATAGTTTTGGCGGAAAAAAATGGGCAGACGATTTTCATATTTGGACATTACTTTGGACAGAAAACAAAATGGAAATTTACCTAGACGATTTGCTACTTAATGACATTGATTTAACCAAAACATTTAATAAATCAGACGGTCTAAACCCCTTTAGACAACCTCATTATGTACTCTTAAATTTAGCCATGGGCGGTGATCGAGGCGGCAGTCTAAAAAACACTAATTTACCTTCAAAATATTTGGTCGATTATGTTCGCATTTACCAGCTAAAATAGCTTGTACTTCCATTCAAAAAACTTACATGTTCTTATATGTCTAATGTTGTAAAAAAAATGAAACTATTTAGTTCTCATTACTTAAATAACTTAAAGATGTAGATAATTATGTAGTTTTGCCAAAAAAAATTCAAATTGGGAAGCAAAAACAAATTAAAACGATTCAAAGAAAACGAAACATTTACCAATGTTTTTCAACCAACAAGAGAAGAAGTGGTTGGGGATTTATTTCCGCTCCGAGGCAAATGGAACG
>CAMAWK010000023.1 GCA_945861915.1 Flavobacterium psychrophilum
GCAAAGCGCATTAAACCAGATACTACAATGGTTAAAGGCATAATTAATCTTGGAAAATATACTTTACCAAAAACGCCTGAATTGTCTTTGAATACAGTCGCATTTTTTGACAAACATTCTGAGAAATAATTCCAAATGGTGATTCCAGACAAATAAAATGGCATATGAGGTACTCCATCTGTAGACAATTTAGCTATTTGTCCAAACAAAATAACATAAATAAAGGTGGTCAAAATAGGTTGAACAAAAAACCAAACGGGTCCTAAAATAGTTTGTTTATAAAAATTAGTAAAATTTCGCTTAACTAACATCAGTAGTAAATCACGATAATGCCATATTTCTTTATAATTTAAAGACCACAGTGAGTTGTCTGACTTTATCTCTTCTGTCCAAGTATTGCTGGGAGTTTGCATATTAAAAAAGGATTTGTTTTTTTTTGAAACTAAAATTTAATTAATTGACTATTAGTTTTTTAAATTAAGATAACTACAACTGATAAAAAAAAAGTTATAGTAATTAATTATCGGTATCTATTGCTAGTTTGTCTTTGATAAAAAGAATAATTCTCTGAACAGCTTCCTCTTCGCTTTCAAATTCAGTTCTGATTATCATATCTGGATTTTTAGGTTTTTCATAAGGAGAATCGATACCTGTGAAATTTTTTATTTCTCCAGCCCTTGCTTTTTTATATAAGCCTTTTACATCCCTGCGCTCACATTCTTCGATTGAAGTATCTACAAAAATTTCAATAAAATCGGCTGAACCTACAATATCTTTAACCAATTTTCTGTCCACCTCCAAAGGTGATACAAAAGAAGCAATAGTTACTATGCCAGAATCTATAAAAATCTTTGCAACTTCGGCAATTCTTCTCAGGTTTTCTTGTCTATCTTCGGCAGTAAAAGTAAGTCCTTTGTTGATTCCTCTTCTAATATTATCGCCATCCAAAGTATAGGTTTGGAAATTTTTTTCATGTAAAACTTCTTCCAGTTTGTTGGCAATGGTAGATTTTCCTGAACCCGAAAGTCCGGTAAACCAAATTACAAAAGAGGAGTGATTGTTTCTCTTATTTCTCATCGATCGAGTGATTGAAAAATGCTCTTCGAAAATATTGCTCATAAACTTATTTTTTCAGTTTTGGATAAACCAAATCTTGATTTATACCAAACTCGTTCGTGTAAATAATATAAAATGATTTTTGTGATAACTTCAAAACTAGCTATTTTAAACCCAATCAAAGGATTTCCGGAAATTAACCAAGCCAAAAGCATGGTGTCTAACGAACCGAAAAATCGCCAAGAAATGGATTTGGCTAAATGGCGTTTGTGACTCTCCAGTACTTTTCCGTCTTTTGATAAATTAAGATTGAACCATAGTCTTTCGTGAAAATAATACAACACTAATTTTGTTACTACTTCTGACAATCCTACTTTGAAACCAATCATAGGATCTCCTGAAACTAGCCAAGCTAAAAGTGTGGTATCAATAGTTCCAACTATTCTCCAAGTAATTGCTTTTGCAATATGTCGCTTTCGAGAATTATCGCTCATTAGAAACTAAAAAAAAGGAATTTAAGAGATTTTCTTTGTTGTATTGCATTTGCAAACCTGTACTGTTATCAATCACTTTTAGCCCTGTTGCGCTACAAATAGCTTGACCTGCCGCTGTGTCCCATTCCATTGTTGGTGCAAATCTGGGATAAATATCTGCACTTCCTTCGGCAACTAAACAAAACTTTAGAGAGCTTCCTTTGGAAACCATTTCTATTTCTTTGTTTGATACTTGCTTTACATTTACTACAAAATCCAAAGTATCCTGATTCATATGAGATCTACTGCCTACTATCCGAATTACGCTAGAATCAATTTGTGGAACTATTTCATTAGCTGAATTTAAAATATCTGAGATAGAACAATTTGAATAATCAATACTGATTTTGTAGGCTTTTTGTTGAGATACGTCGCCAAAATAAAGAACTCCTGTTGCTGGAACATAGATTACCCCAAATTCGGGTAAACCGTTTTTAACCAAGGCAATATTTACTGTAAACTCACCATTTTTTTTCGCAAACTCTTTAGTTCCATCTAATGGATCTACAATCCAGCAAGACGTCCAATTTTTTCGATTTGAATACGGAACTTCTTTATTTTCTTCGCTAATTATAGGAATATTTGTTTTAGATAAATACTCCATTATCACATTGTTGGCTACAGTATCAGCTTCGGTCAGTGGAGAATTATCATTTTTGAAATCAATTTGAAAATCTTTTTCATAAATTTCCATAATCACTTTCCCAGCAGCAATAGAAGCCTCAATTGCTAAAATATAATTGTTATTCATTATAACCTTCCATCAGATTTATTGCCCAAAATACCTTTTACATCATATAACAAACTGGTAGTTTTTTGCAATTGTGATAAATCTAAGCCAAGGAATTCTTGGTGGGCTACGCCTAAAACCAGCACATCATATTTTTGTTGAGGCAATGTATTTGTGGTCGTCAAATTATATTCATGTTGAACCTCTTCTGGATTTGCCCAAGGATCAAAGATGCTAACTTCTATTCCGTAGTCGGTTAAAGCAGCAATAACGTCTACAATTTTGGTGTTTCTAACATCAGGACAATTTTCTTTAAAAGTGATTCCTAACATCAAAAGATTAGCACCATTTACAACGATTCCCTTTTTAATCATTAGCTTAACAATTTGCGAAGCAACATATTCGCCCATACTATCATTCAATCTTCTTCCAGCTAAAATAATTTCGGGATGATAGCCATATTCTTGCGCTCTTTGAGCCAAATAATAAGGGTCAACTCCTATACAATGTCCGCCAACTAAACCTGGTTTAAAAGGAAGAAAATTCCATTTTGTTCCTGCAGCCGCTAACACATCGTGAGTGTCTATATTCATCAAATTGAATATTTTAGCGAGTTCGTTTACGAAAGCAATATTTATATCTCTTTGAGAATTTTCAATTACTTTGGCAGCTTCAGCCACTTTAATTGTTGGTGCTAAATGAGTTCCTGCGGTAATAACTGACAAGTATAAATCATTTACTTTCTGTCCAATTTCTGGAGTTGAACCAGATGTTACTTTCAAAATCTTTTCAACTGTATGCTCTTTATCTCCCGGATTGATTCTTTCTGGCGAATAACCTGCAAAAAAATCAACATTGAATTTTAATCCGGAAACTCTTTCTAAAACTGGAATACATTCCTCCTCAGTTACACCTGGATAAACTGTTGATTCATAAATAACAATATCCCCTTTTTTAAGTACTTTCCCAACCGTTTCACTAGACTTATACAAAGGTGTCAAATCAGGACGATTGTTTTTATCTACGGGAGTTGGAACTGTTACGATATAATAATTACAATCTGCAATATCATTTAAATCAGCACTACAATATAAACCAATACTAGTATCTGATTTTTCTAATAATACTTTTTGAAGCGTTTGAGAATCAATTTCGAGAGTCGTATCAATCCCTTTTTTTAATGAAGCTATTCTTCCTTGATTAATATCAAACCCAACTACTGCATGTTTTGTAGCAAAAAGTCTAGCAAGTGGCAAACCAACATAACCTAATCCTATAACAGCAATTTTTTTATCTATTTCCATTTTAATTCAAATATTATTATTTTCCGTAACAACCTTTCACGGCTTCGCCGCTCCAACTCACATTATAAGTTGAAAAAAAAGGTCTTTTGGGGCGTAAATATAACATAAATATGATTTGTTAACATTATAGTTTTATTAACATTTGACAAATATTTTTTTAAAATAAAAGGAAATTTAAGACTGTTTAAGCCATTTTTATGGGATGTTTAAATATCTTATTCTTTGCTGTTTTCAACACATTACATTTATAACTTATTGAATAGTATGATTTTTTGTACAGTAGGTTTTAAACTATAGACAAAAGTACCTATTGAGTACAATTCAAAAAAAATAACATCCTTAATAAAGGAAATTAAGAATGTTATTAAAAGGTTAATTTATCATCCTTTAAAACAAGCAATTCTACTTAAACTTGTTTTAAAAAAGAAAAAACAGTAAATTTTGTAAATTTTCTAAGAATATTGTTTTTTGTAGTAGGTTGTATACTCCCCTGAAGTAACATTATTTAACCAATCCTGATTTTCAAGATACCAGTCAATAGTAATTTCTAAACCTTGTTCAAAAGTTACCGACGGATGCCATCCTAAGGCTGCATTTATTTTATTGGCATCAATTGCATAACGTAAATCGTGTCCTGGTCTGTCTTTTACATACGTAATTAATTGAGCTGATTCGCCTGAAGTTCTACCTAACTTGGTATCCATAATTTGACATAAAACTTTTACCAAATCAATATTTTTCCATTCATTAAATCCACCAATATTATATGTTTCGTGGTTTTTTCCTTGATGAAAAACTAAGTCAATTGCAATCGCGTGATCTTTTACAAATAACCAATCCCGAGTATAATTTCCATCTCCATAAACTGGAAGTGGCTTATTATTAATGATATTATTAATAAACAACGGAATCAACTTTTCTGGAAAGTGATTTGGCCCGTAATTATTGGAACAATTAGTAATAACATAAGGCAAGCCATAGGTTTCGCCATACGCACGTACAAAATGATCGGAACTCGCTTTTGAAGCAGAATAAGGAGAATTTGGGTCGTAAGTAGTCGTTTCAGTAAACAAACCTTCAGCTCCTAATGACCCATAAACCTCATCAGTACTCACATGATAAAATAGTTTTCCGTCCCTGTTATTTGCCCACTGTTTTCTGGCGGCATTCAATAAATTAACAGTTCCAATTACGTTCGTTTTCACGAAAGCCATTGGATCTTCAATAGATCGATCGACATGTGATTCTGCTGCCAAATGAATAACACCTTCAAATTCAAACTTTTGAAACAAATTTGATATAAATAATTCGTCAGTAATATCTCCTTTTACAAAAGTATAATTGGGTTCATTTTCAATATCAACTAAATTTTCTAGATTCCCCGCATAAGTTAAAGCATCTAAATTGACAATATTGTAGTTACTATATTGAGTTACAAATCGTCTTACAACGTGTGACCCTATAAAACCAGCACCGCCAGTTATTAAAATATTTTTAATAAAAATTATTATTGATTTAAACTGTTTCTATGGAATTACTTGTTCCTTTTATATTCATTTTTAGTACACAACCTAACGATTCTAAAACCAATAAATAATGGCTTTTATTCACTTCTTGTACAATCGCTTCCTGACTTGAAAAAGGACCAGAAGCTACTTTAATTTTATCGCCCACTTGATAAGGAACCACCGAAACATTTTCTGAATTGGATGATCCAAGCCATTTTTTTATAGTTTCAATTTCTTCTTCTCTAACAATGGCTGGTTTACCCAACCAAAACAAATAACGAACTACTCCTGACGACAAAAATGCTAAATCCCTTTCAGATTCTTCTAAATGAACAAAAACATACGAATTAAAAAGAGGCACTACTACCTTTTTTTTCCTATCAGACCATTGCCGAATCTGAGTAATTAATGGACAATAACATTCGATTGCTTTTTCTTTAAGTTGCTCGGCTACTTTTTTTTCCCATTTAGGCTTTGTGTATACAACGTACCAATTCTTTTTTTTAACATTAAAAGTAGACAATTCATCAGAGACAATAACATCCATAATTTAAGAACCTATCGCTTGATAAACAAATCCAATTTCCTTCATTTTTGATTCGTTTAGAATATTTCTACCGTCAAAAATAAAGGCTGGTTTTTGCATAATATCATATATTTTTTTCCAATCGTAATCCTTAAATTCATCCCATTCGGTTAGTATGGCTATTGCATGAGCATTTTTACAAGTTTCATAAGGATCTTCAAATGATTTTATGAAACTAGCATTATTTTCGGGTAATCTTGATTGTAAATAATCCAAATCTGCTAGGATTTTTTTATGAGAAACTTTAGGGTCATACACCGCAATTTTCGCTTGTTCATATATCAAATCGTCAGCAACATAAATAGCTGCTGATTCTCTGGTGTCGTTGGTGTCTTTCTTGAAAGCCCAACCTAAAAATGCGATTTTTTTATCAGCAACTGTATTGTAAAGTGTTTTTACAATGGTATTTGAAAAACGCTTTTTTTGATGGTCATTCATAATAATAACCTGCTCCCAATAATCTGCCACTTCATTTAATCCGTAAGACTTTGCGATATAAACTAAATTTAAAATATCCTTCTGAAAACAAGAACCTCCAAAACCAACAGACGCTTTCAGAAATTTTGGACCAATTCTACTATCCATTCCTATTGCTTTGGCGACTTCATTAATATTAGCACCTGTTTTTTCACAAAGTTCCGATAATGCATTTATCGATGAAATTCTTTGTGCCAAAAAAGCATTGGCAGTCAATTTTGACAATTCTGATGACCAAACATTAGTAGTCAAAATTCTTTCAGGAGCTACCCAATTCGAATATACATCTACCAATGATTGTATGGCATTTTGCCCCTCTGGAGTGGTGTCTCCACCAATTAATATTCTGTCTGGGTTTAATAAATCTTCAACAGCTGTTCCTTCCGCTAAAAATTCTGGATTTGAAAGAATTTGAAACTGAACTCCATTACCTGTATTATCCAGAATACTTTTTATAGCTTCAGCTGTACGCACTGGCAAAGTAGATTTTTCTACAACAATTTTATTTTCTTTTGCAATTCTAGCGATTTGTCTGGCGCACAATTCTATATATTTTAGATCCGCTGCCATTCCTTTTCCTTTTCCGTAGGTTTTGGTTGGCGTGTTAACAGAAATAAAAATCACTTGAGCTTCATCAATTGCTTTGTCAACTTCGGTTGAAAAAAATAAATTTTTCCCTCTTGTTTCGGCTACAATAGCGCTTAAACCAGGTTCGTAAATTGGAATATTATTGCAATCTTTATCGTTCCATGCCGCAATTCGCTCTTCATTTAAGTCTACGACTGTAACTTGAATATGTGGACATTTTTGAGCAATAACTGCCATTGTTGGTCCACCAACGTATCCCGCTCCAATGCAACAAATTTTTGTAATTTTCATTCTAATTCGTATTAATTATTTTTCAAAATTTCTGATTCAGTTTTTAAATTTTCCCAATACCATTTTACGCATTGTTTTAACCCTTCTTGCATTGAAAATTGTGGTTCATAACCCAATAAATTCTTCGCTTTATCTATACTTGCCAGTGAATGAGGAATATCACCAACTCTATTCGGGCCATATTCTACCGATACATTAGCTATACTTGGATTATAAATGGACAAATATTCTTTTAAATAATCGACTAAATTATTCAGGGTATTTCTATCTCCAAAAGCAGTGTTATAAACTGTATTTATAGCTTCTGGATTTTGAGTAGTCATCGCTAATTCGTTCATTTGAATCACATTGTCAATGTATGTAAAATCACGAGAATAATTTCCATCACCATTAATGCGCGGACTTTCTAAATCCATTAATTGCATTACAAATTTTGGTATAACCGCCGCATAGGCTCCATTTGGATCTTGTTTTCTTCCAAAAACATTAAAATAACGCAAACCAATTGTTTCTAAACCGTATGTTTTACTAAAAATTTCTGCATACAATTCATTCACATATTTTGTAATTGCATAAGGCGAAAGTGGTTTTCCAATCACATCTTCCACTTTGGGTAATCCTTGAGAATCCCCATAAGTAGATGAACTAGCAGCATACACAAATCGTTTGATTTTAGCATCACGAGAAGCAATTAGCATGTTCAAAAATCCACTTACATTGACATCATTTGTAGTTGCTGGATCGTTAATTGAACGAGGCACAGAACCTAATGCCGCTTGATGCAAAACATAATCGACTCCCTGAATTGCTTTTTGACAGTCTTCGATATTGCGGATATCACCTTCAATTAATTGAAAATTATTATTAGTCAGATGACTTTCAATATTATGTCTATGACCTGTAGCAAAATTGTCTAAACAAACTACTTTATAGCCTTTGCCTAAAAAATAGTCGCAAAGATTGGAACCTATAAATCCTGCTCCTCCAGTAATCAATATGGTAGTATTATTTTTTGTTTCCATCAAATTCTAATCAAAATATTTAATTATACTCTTAATTTTTCGTAATTTAAATAGTAAGTGTCCCAAAAAGGTTTTTGGAACATCTTCATCAAGATATCCTTTGGCATATACTTTATTTCCATAACCACCATATCCGTAACCATATCCGTAGCCATAACCATAACCGTAGCCATAACCCGCTCCATATTTAGCCTTGTTTTGGAATCCATTCAAAACAATACTGATATTATTGAGTTCTCCACGTTTTACTCGATTATTAAGCAACGTAATCATTTCCTTTTTTGTGAAATTTTGTCTGATGATGTACAAAACAACATCACTAAACTGAGCCAATTCTAATGCATCTGAAACAATTCCTACAGGAGGTGTATCCAAAATTATGTAGTCATATTTTTGTTTTAGTTCATCCATCATTTCCTTCATAGCATCACTCATAATCATTTCCGCAGGGTTGGGCGGAATAGGTCCTGAAATAATTACATCCAGAAAAGGAATAGGTGTTGGATTGATGATTTCATCTAAAGTTTTTTGCTTGATTAAATAATTTACAACTCCTACCTCGTTCGTTAAATTAAATTCTTCAAACAACTTTGGTTTACGCAAATCGAGACCAATAATTACGGTTTTCTTTTCGCTTAATGCAAATACAGTAGCAATATTTAAAGAACAAAATGTTTTACCTTCTCCACTGACAGAAGAGGTAATCATCAATGTTTTTGCGCCATTTAATTGTTGCTTTTTGTACAAAAATTGTAATGAAGATCGTATAGCTCTAAAAGATTCCGATAAAGCTGACTTTGGTCTGTTATATACTGCCAATTCTGTTTCTTCTTTACTTAACCCAACAATTCCTAATAACGGTATTTGTGTTAATTTTCCAATATCTTCAGCGTTTTGAATTGAATTATTAATAAAGAAAATTCCAAAAACGAATAACAAAGGAATCAAAATTCCTAAAAACAAAGCGGTTACATAATTTACCGACGTGTTGGGTCCTATTTGTCCGCCACCAATATCTTTTGCAGGATCTATAAAATGAATATCCGAAAGATTCGCTGCTTTTACAATATCTGCCTCACTCCTTTTTTCTAGAAATGTACTATAAACATTATCACTTAAATCATATTTTCTTTTAATTTTAATCAATTCTTGCTGATCCTCTGGTAACTGTTTTATTGTACTTTCTGTTTCATTAATTTTACTATTAATCATATTCAAATCATATTGCAAAGAGCTTTTAGCAGTAGCAATATTTTCGAGTAAAACTTTTTTTACAGATTCCATTTGGTTATCAAAATCCTTAAAAATTTTATCACTTTTAACCGCATAAGCCATTTCAGATCTTTGAGTTGAAAGCGAAATTAGTTTAGAAACATTCACCACAATATTAGGATCTTCAATTCCAGCTACTGATGGAGCTGGCAGTTTAGCATAATCAACACTGTTTTTTAAATAGGCTTTTAATGAATTATAATAGGCCGTCTTACGTGTGATTTCGTCCTTTTTAATATCAAATTCAAGAATTTTATCTGAAAATTTCCCTCCACCACTTTCAATATCATATATATTTTTATCTTTTCTAAAAGATTTTAGCTCATTGGTAGTTTCCTTCATTTGTTCCTCCATTGCCACTAATGTGCTGTCGATAAATGAAATAGTGTTAGTTGCAAATTGATTTTTAGCATCTAATTGTCTTTTTATTAAAACCTTTACAGTAGAGTTTAAATACTCAACCATTCTAGCTTTGTTAGGACCAGTCATCCCTAGAGTTATGATTGAACCGCCTCGTTCGTCGGGTCTCACAGCAATTCCTTTGTATTTTGAAACTGTGCCATCAAAATCATCAAACTTTACAAAATATTCATTGCCTTTATAAAAACCTGGTTTATCATTTATCTGCAATTTCAAATTCAAAAAAGGCAAACTCACTTTTTCTCCCACTCTATATTGTTTTACAAAATCTCCTGTAACTACTGGAGTTTCTCCATAAGAATTATCAGAATAAGTGATAGTAGAAACAGAATTTCCCGAAAACGGAATTCGAATACGATACACATTTTCCGATAAAAATTTGATGGCAATAAGCGTATTGGCTATTTGAGGTTTGTTTTTATCAATAGACATGTAAAAAGGGACAGCACCATAAGCATCTATCAATTGATACTTTCCTTGCGAGTAATAATTAATGTAATATTGCAATTTATCTACAACCAACTCATTATGAGATCTTGATTGTAAAGTAGTAGTAATAGCCTGCACCTGATCGGAAGTTCCTCCCCAGTTAAATACCAAACTTGTATTGGAGGTAAAAAAAGGATTGTTTTCCTCCTTAACCCCAATCATTGTTTCTAATGCGTACACTTTTTCTTTTCGAATATTAACCTGATAAGCAATTGAATACGTAATTAGTAAACTAATAATAAACCATCTCCAATAACTCAAAATTTTAACTAAAAAACCCTTGAAGTCAAAACCAGATTGATTTTCAAAAATCGAAAAATCTTTTATATCTAACATTTTTTGTTAAGTTAATTTTTAAACAACAAAAAGACAGTTGTACCTAATGTTATCAAAGAAACAATAGATGTAATTCCTTGTATCCCAGTTTGAAATGATTCCCAAGCATTTTTTTTGAGCGGTTTTACATAAATAAAATCATTGGGTTGTAAGTAATAATAAGGCGATTTCATCACATTTATATCAGTAAGATCAAGTGTATGCATTTCTATACCAGTAGGAAGTTGACGAATAATAGTTACTTCTTTTTTATTTCCAGAAGCATTTATATCTCCCGAATTAGAAATAGCGTCCATAATAGTAACACGATCCTGAAAAAGAACATTGGTTCCTTTGGCACCCACTTCGCCGGTTATTGTGTACTTAAAACCTGCCATTTTAACCGTAACAAAAATACTAGCTTCTTTATTAAAGTAATCGGCTAATAATTTTTTTTCGATTGTATTTCTAACCTCTTCAAGAGTGAAACCAATTACATTAACCTCTCCCAAAACGGGCATTCTTATATTTCCGTGATCGTCAACTGTAAATCCATCAAAATACAAAGAAGAATCTGTTTTTCCTGATTCACCTTGATTGGTTGGATTAAAAATACTAATCAATTTAGGATCGATAGCTTTGATAGTAATACTCAAAACATCATTCGTTTGCAGTCTGTAGGGTTTTGAATGTATCACCGAAATAGTTGAATTTAATTCCTGACCTTCTTTTGTCTGAAAATAATTCATATCCTGATTAGAAACACAAGATGTCAAAAAGACGCAAACAACAATACATAAATATCGAAACAATATTCTCATTTTACTATTTTTGAAACAAATATACCTTTTCATTTCACATATTAAAAATATCGCTACTTATTATCTAGCAAATTAATGATTTTTTAAAGCTTTTTCGAAAGGAACTCTTTGCAAAATACTTCTTCCTAAAGTAACTTCATCAGCGTATTCTAGTTCATCACCAACAGAAATTCCTCTCGCAATTGTTGATGCAATTATATTGCAATCTTGAATTTGTTTGTAAATATAAAAATTGGTCGTATCCCCTTCCATAGTAGAACTCAAAGCAAAAATTATTTCGGAAACCGAACCCAGCTTTACTTTATCAACCAAAGTAGTAATATTCAACTGACTGGGTCCTACTCCGTCTATTGGAGAAATTTTTCCGCCTAAAACATGATAAATTCCTCTAAATTGACCCGTATTTTCTATTGCCATTACATCGCGAATATCTTCAACAATACAAATTATTTGATGATTTCGCTTCGTATTCGAACAAATTTCACAAACAGCTACATCCGAAATATTGTGACAACTTTCGCAAAATTTCACCTCCTCTCGCATCGTGGTTAGCGATTGTGTTAAAAAACCAGTATGCTCTTTGGGCTGTTTCAATAAATGTAGAACCAATCGCAAAGCGGTTCGCTTACCAATTCCTGGTAATTGAGCCATTTCGTTAACCGCTTTTTCTAAAAGTTTAGATGAAAATTCCATAAAATTATAATGTAAAACTTCGGTTTTTAAGAGGTTGAAAAATCTGGTATTTAATACTGATTGGTTGTCAATAAAACTAAAGTACAAGCAACCTCAACTTTTATAGCATTCAGTTCTAATAATTGGTACAATTCTGGATTTTCGGTTCCAGGATTAAAAAGGACTCTTTTGGGTTTTGCCTCGACTATGTAATTATAATAATCGCGTTGCCTATTGGGGTTTAAGTACAAAGTAATAGTGTCAATATTTTTTAAAGGAATTGCTTTGGTTTGAATTTTTATTCCTGCCACTTCACCCGAATTTTGTCCGATTGCTAAAACGGAATGTCCTTTTTCTACCAAAAGCGTAATAGCTTTAAATGAATATTTATCTGGTTTTGAAGAAGCTCCCAAAACCAATGTTTTTTTATTTTTCATTTGGCAAAAATACAAAAAAAGGGTTGGGTTATTCTTCTTCTTTTGGAAGGAAAATTTCGGCCATCATACATCTAGCACTTCCACCGCCACAAGCTTCAATCGTATCAAGACTGGAACTTAAGATAGCTACATGCGCTTCCAGTTGGGATAGTTGTTTTTGAGTTAAACTTTGGTGTGCCGAAGTACTCATTATTAAATATTTTTTGTCGTCAGAACCCTTTAATTCCAACATATTTCCTGCAAAATTTTCAACCTGAGCTTCCGTGATTAAAATAATTTCTTTTTTATCCGCGCGTAAACTTTCCAAAACCATTTTACGCTCTTTTTTATCATCAATACAATCGGCACAAATAACGGCAAAGGTTTCGCCAATGCACATCATAACATTCGTATGATAAATCAATTTTCGTTCTTTATTTACTGTTTGAAATGCTTCAAAAATAATAGGACTGAATTCAAAATCTTCACAAAACTCTATAAACAATTCCTCGTCAGCACGAGGAGAAAGTGCACAATAGGCTTTCCCATTTTCTCGATCTAAAATTACACTGCCTGTCCCTTCCAAAAAATAACCATCTTCTTCGGCTTCGGTATAATCCATAATTTCGTTGATGATAAATCCATTAGCTTCTAGAATATCCAAAATATCTTCACGACGTTCCTGACGACGATTTTCGGCAAACATCGGATACAAAACCACATCGCCATTTTCATGAAAAGAAATCCAATTATTAGGAAAAACACTGTCGGGAGTATCCGTTTCGGTTCTGTCATCGACGACAATAACTTTGATTCCAACTTCTCGCAATTTAGATACAAAATCATCGAATTCTTGTTGTGCTTTTGCATTCACAGTCACTGGTAATAAGCCATCTAGTACTTTTTGATAATAATTATTTATCGCTGTTTGTTCATTCATTCGGAACGCCACAGGGCGAATCATTATGATGGAATTGGTGGTTTGAAGCCCCCTAGCCCCCGAAGGGGGAAAAATATCTTGATTGTCTTTATTGTTGCTATTCATTTTATTAGTAGTTCAGATTATTTTTAATTCCAATTATTTTCTATTCTTTCCCCCTTCGGGGGCTAGGGGGCTTTTCTAATCAACGGCAAGGTAGAACAACGCAATAATCCTTCTTGTTTGGCAATTTCAGCATACGGAATTTCTTCAACTACAAATCCGTTATCTCGCAACCAATTATTGAGTCTCGTGAATTTCTTCTCAGAAACTACTACATTTTTATCAATCGAAAAGACATTCGAATTCATATTATACATTTCCTTTCGGGTAATGTGAAATAGATTTTCTTTTCCGAAAAGATCGACTAAAAAAAGATAATCTGACTCTTGACGAAAACCTCTTTTATAGATTATTCCTTTATTTTCGCCGACGGGCTGAAAGCAACAATCTAAATGCAAGGCATTATCACGCGCTTCGATTTTTGATTTTACTAAGTCGAATTCTTTAACTATTTTATCTGGAAATAATTCTTTTATATATTCAACGCCTTCTAAATTGGTTCGTGCCGTAATATAATCGGCATAATCACTGCCTTTATAGGTACCAATAAAAATATAATCCTTCCACAACATTACATCTCCTCCTTCGATATGCACTTTGGCGGGCGGGCGAACTACTTTTTGAGCATCTATCTGATTGATTACAAATTGAATGGCATCTAATTCGTGTTCTCTTTCAGGTAAAATATTCGATTTTACGAAAACATCGCCAATCACAAATCCGATGTCTCTCACAAATATTTGGTTATAATTTTGAATTAATTCTGGACGAAAAACAGTGACACCATATTTTTCAAAAACCTGATTAAAAGCCTCCATTTCTAGAACCATATCTGACTCCACAGGATAAGTTCCTGCCAAAATATGTTCTAACGATTTTGGGTCATAAGCCTCTTCAGCCTTGGGAGTGGGACCATTACTAATAGCAGTTCCCAAAACCACCGCTTTAAGTCTTGAGGTTTCGTTATTTATATTTAATTCCAACATAGTATTGATTTAGCCTTTGCCAAAGATAAAAAATCGATTTGTATAGTAGCCAGATTTAGGAAATTTAAAAAATTTGTACAAGTATTATGTCTTTCCTTAGGAAACTCAAAAAACAAAAAAACCACTCCGATTGAAGTGGTTTTTTGCTTATACATTCATTTCTTTATCTCTTATCCATAGAAACAAAGTCTCTCAATGTATGACCTGTGTAAATTTGTCTTGGTCTTCCTATTGGTTCTTTGTTTAATCTCATTTCTTTCCACTGCGCAATCCAACCTGGTAATCTTCCAATGGCGAACATCACCGTAAACATATCGGTTGGAATCCCTAGTGCTCTGTAAATGATTCCAGAATAGAAATCTACGTTAGGATATAATTTTCTGGACACAAAATACTCGTCTGCTAGTGCTAATGCTTCTAACTTTTTTGCAATGTCCAAAATTGGATCTTCCACTCCTAATGTTTTCAAAACATCATCGGCAGCTTTTTTG
Organism: Flavobacterium psychrophilum; assembly: GCA_945861915.1. Taxonomy (GTDB): domain Bacteria; phylum Bacteroidota; class Bacteroidia; order Flavobacteriales; family Flavobacteriaceae; genus Flavobacterium; species Flavobacterium psychrophilum_E. Next base: position 15,020 of record CAMAWK010000023.1, read on the forward strand.
ATGATTTTGGCTCTTGGATCAAAGTTTTTATACACTCTATGACCAAAACCCATTAATCTAAATGGATCATTTTTGTCTTTGGCTTTGTCCATATATTTGGCAGCATCGCCACCATTGGCATGAATTTCTTCTAACATTTCTAAAACGGCTTGATTCGCTCCCCCATGAAGTGGTCCCCAAAGTGCCGAAACTCCCGCAGAAATAGAAGCAAACAATCCAGCATGCGAAGAACCAACCATTCTTACTGTCGATGTTGAACAGTTTTGTTCGTGATCGGCATGAAGAATAAATAATTTGTCGAGTGCATCAGTGATAATTGGATTGGCTTTGTAAGGTTCTGTTGGTAATTCAAACATCAAATTCATGAAGTTTTCAACATAACCTAAAGTATTATTGTAATAGTTTAAAGGATAACCCATACTTTTTCTATAGGTCCAAGTTGCGATAACTAAAAATTTACCCATTATTTTACAAACCGATTCGTATAATTCAGCTTTGTTTTCTGGATTAACTGATTTTGGATTAAAAGCAGTTAATGCACTTGTCAAAGCAGCTAAAACGCCCATTGGATGAGCTGTTTTAGGAAAACCATCAATGATGTTTTTCATTTCTTCGTTTACCAAAGTATATCGTCTGATATGTGTTTCAAAATCTTGTAGCTCAGCAGCTGTTGGTAACTCTCCAAAAATCAATAAGTAAGAAACTTCTAGAAAACGAGATTTATCTGCTAATTCTTCGATAGAATACCCTCTATAATGCAATACTCCTTCTTCTCCATCTAAAAAGGTAATTTCACTTTTACAAGCTCCCGTATTTTTGTATCCTTGATCCATGGTAACTGCACCTGTAAAATCCCGCAGTTTACTAATGTCAATAGACATTTCGTTTTCGGTACCAACAAAAATTGGAAACTCATATTTTTTACCTTCTATTTCTAGTATCGCTGTTTTTGACATAATGTATGTGGAAATAAATCTTTTTATAAAATAATTTTCCAAAAATAGGCTATTCTTATCGATTTAAAAAATGAAATTCGCAACGAAAATGTTAAAATTCAAAAAAAAAGCCATTTACTTTACGTAAATGGCTTTTTAATAAAAAAAATAGATTTATTTTATCTTAAATGCATTTTTACCTGGAAAATAAGCAGTATTTCCTAATTCCTCTTCAATTCGTAATAATTGATTGTATTTTGCCATACGATCAGAACGTGAAGCGGAACCTGTTTTTATTTGTCCACAGTTCAAAGCAACCGCTAAATCAGCAATTGTATTATCTTCTGTTTCTCCTGAACGGTGAGACATTACTGAAGTGTAACCCGCATTTTTAGCCATATTTACTGCTGCAATCGTTTCAGTCAAAGTTCCAATTTGGTTCACTTTTACCAAAATTGAATTAGCAATTCCTTTCTCGATTCCTGTTGACAAACGTTCTACATTGGTTACGAATAAATCATCACCTACTAACTGTACTTTATCGCCAATTTTTTCGGTCAATAATTTCCAACCATCCCAGTCGTTTTCGTCCATTCCGTCCTCGATTGAAATAATAGGATATTTTGCAGCTAATTCAGCCATATACTCTACTTGCTCAGCAGAGGTTCTTATTTTTCCTGTTGGTCCTTCAAATTTAGAATAATCATATTTTCCGTCCACATAAAATTCAGAAGCAGCACAGTCTAAAGCTACCATAATTTCGTCTCCAAAAGTATAACCGGCTTTTTCTACTGCTAATTTAATGGTATCCAATGCGTCTTCGGTTCCACCAGCTAAGTTAGGAGCAAAACCACCTTCATCTCCTACTGCTGTACTCAAATGACGGTCGTGTAATACTTTTTTAAGACTATGAAAAATTTCTGTTCCCATTTGCATCGCATGTGTAAAAGAAGTTGCTTTTACTGGGAAAATCATAAATTCTTGAAATGCAATTGGCGCATCAGAGTGCGAACCTCCGTTGATAATATTCATCATCGGAACTGGCAACGTGTTGGCAGAAACTCCACCCACATAACGGTATAATGGCAATCCCAATTCGTTGGCAGCCGCTTTAGCAGCCGCAAGAGAAACTCCAAGAATAGCATTGGCGCCTAAATTTGCTTTGTTTGGAGTACCGTCCAATTCAATCATGGTTTGGTCAATCAAGTTTTGTTCAAAAACAGATATTCCTACTAATTCTTCAGCAATTTTAGTATTTACATTTTCAACAGCTTTCAACACTCCTTTACCCAGAAATGCGTTTCCACCGTCTCTCAATTCTACTGCTTCAAATTTTCCTGTAGATGCTCCAGATGGTACTGCGGCTCTTCCTAAAACTCCATTTTCGGTAACTACATCCACTTCGATAGTTGGATTTCCTCTTGAATCAAAAATTTGTCTTGCGTGAATCTTGATAATAATACTCATCTTTATAGTTTTAAATGTTGAACTGAACAAAACTGCTCAGCATAAATTAATTAATGTTTTTGAAGCACAAATATATTATATACTGTAATAATGACTGCTAAATAAGATTGAATGTTATTAACGAAAACGTTATAATTTTCTAAAAATCAACTACTATAGACATCTTGTCCATAGTTTGGGTTTTACAGGCT
>CAMAWK010000024.1 GCA_945861915.1 Flavobacterium psychrophilum
ATGATTATCAAAAACGGGCATAAAATGATGGATTTGATGGGCAACTCGCCTTACGATTTTGTACTCAGCCACACCGATAATCAGTTAGAATCCCTGCAATCTTTTGTACACAGGACCTTCAACGGACACGATTTTGTTAGTTTCATCAAAGGATTACAGCATATTTACACCCATCATGGCGGATTAGAAGCGGTTTTCTCCAAAAATCAAGAAGAAAACTCCATGCAAAAAAGCATATCGGAATTCAAGAAACTGTTTTTTGAAACGAACTCAATACAACAAAACCGTTCCCTCAAACACATTTCAGACCCGATGAATGGCTCGGCTGCCAAACGCATTAATATGTACTTGCGCTGGATGTGTCGCCAAGACAACAAAGGAGTCGATTTAGGGATTTGGAAAAGCATTTCGCCCTCGCTCCTCTCCTGCCCTTTGGATGTGCATTCGGGGAATGTAGCTCGAAAACTAGGTTTACTCACCCGAAAACAAAACGATGGCAAAGCCTTGCTCGAACTAGACACTGCACTGCGATTACTAGACCCAAACGACCCCGTAAAATATGATTTTGCCTTATTTGGATTGGGCGTTTTTGAGGGGTTTTGATGGTAGTAAATAAATACACCCTAAAATATTCTGTAAAAAAAAAGAGTATATTTGGGGAGCGAATAAAGTGTGACGTTTGTCACACATATCTACCTAAAAACGGGTGGCTTTGTGTGTTTTTGTCACACATATAAACAAGTTGGCGGTAATATAGCCTCAGAACTAAATAGAACTCTAAAATTATGAAGATAATCAAGCTGAAATTTTTATTATCATTTTTACTATTTGGTATTTGCCATTGTCTTTCCGCACAAACTCAAAGCGAGATGAATAATGAAGCTTATAAAAATTATGAAAAAGCTGACTTAGAGATGAATAAAGTTTATAAGAAATTACTAAATGGCTTAAATAAAACGGAAAAAGAAATGCTAATTAAAACTCAAAAAGATTGGCTAAAATTTCGAGATTCTAATTGTGAATTTGAGGCGGAAGAAAATGAAGGTGGAAGTATTAAGCCTATGGTTTGGGCAATGTGCTTAGAAGAAAAGACTAAAACGAGAATAAAAGATTTAAAAGCCAGTATAAATAGCAGAAACATAAAATAATATACTACCGCCAACACACGCTACAAGCAATTTGGGTATTAGGCTTAATTTGAAATTTGTTTTGTATTTGGAAGATTTTGCAAATCCGAATAATGGCTTAATTTAGTCCCAAACTACTTGTAGCGCGAGAACGTTAAAAATAACTACAAAAAAACCCAACATTATCTTAAAGTTACCAGAATCTAAAAATTATCATAAAAAATAATTAGACTCCAAAAGTTTGTGGTTTATTATTATATATTTGAAATCTAATTTTTAGCAATAGAGTACTTTAACCTATAAAGTTTAAATATCATGAAAAAAATAAGTTTTATTATTGTTTTGTTAGCCATATCGTTGGTTTCTTTCGGGCAAATTAAATACGACAAAGTTTCTGACTATGGCGAATATCAAGAAAACTGGGCATTGGTTCAAAAAGGCGGTCTTTTTGGGTTTATAGACCTAGAGGGAAATGAAATTGTAAAACCACAGTATAGCAAAATAGCGATTTTTGGCGATTTTCAAGAAAAATGGGCGTTGGTTGAAAAAGGCGGTCTTTCAGGATTTATTAATACAGATGGGATAGAAATTGTAAAAACACAATACAATAAAATTTCCCTTTTTGGAGACTTTCAAGAGAAATGGGCTTTGGTGGACAAAGGCGGCCTTTTGGGTTTCATAGACCAAAACGGAAATGAAATAGTAGTACCACAATACGACAAAATAGCACAGTTTGGGGAATTTCAAGAAAATTGGTCTTTGGTAGAAAAAGGCGGCTGTTTGGGTTTTATAAACAATGAAGGAATAGAAATTGTAAAACCTGTTTATGAACAAATTCAAGCCTTTGGAGACTTTCAAGAAAAATGGGCGTTGGTCGAAGTGGGGAAATTTTCAGGCTTTATTAACAACGAAGGGATAGAAATTGTAAAACCACAATACGAAAAAATACTCCAATTTGGTGACTTTAGAGAAAATTGGGCGATAGTAGAAGTGGGAGGTTTACTAGGATTTATAGATAATACGGGTAGCGAAATTGTAAAACCACAATACAAAAAAATAGATCCATTTGGAGAATACAAAGAAAACCTAGCTTTGATTGAAATGGGTGGCTTAGTTGGTTTTTTAGACATTGAAGGAAAAGAAATTGTAAAACCTAGCTACAAAAAAATTGGGCAATTTGGCGACATCAAAGAAGATTGGGCTTTGGTAGAAAATGAGGGTCTGTTTGGTTTTATTGACTTAGAAGGCAAAGAAATTGCAAAACCAATTTATACTAAAATTGGCATGTTTGGAGAAATTAAAGCCGATTGGGCATTGGTAGAAATTGGCGCACTCGTAGGATGTTTAAACCAAAGCGGAAGAGAGATTGTGAAACCTAAATATCAAAAAATTGAGCCTTTTGGAGATTTCAAAATAGATTGGGCTTTGGTAAAAAGAAACGGACTTTCAGGTTTTATTGACGAAGATGGTAAAGAGGTTATTAAAACCAAATACGAAAAAATCGAAAACGACGAATTATTGGAGGGAATCATAAAAGGAAAAAGAGAAAATCTTTTGCCAAATTAAGATACCTTTTTGGGTTGAGAATATAAAATAAATTACTTTCAAAAATAAGCTCAAAGTTATTGACCGCTACTTCACAAATTGTTCTTTTTAATTTGTAAAGTAGCGGTCAACTTTTTTTAAACAAAACTCTATCGAACTGCAAGTCATTTCATCTTTAATTTGAATAACCTACCTTTACGCAAAATATGCGTTCCATGACTAGTTTCGAAAAATTCAATCTCCCAAAATCAGTTCAAAAAGCAATAGACGATTTGGGCTTTGTGACTCCAACACCCATTCAGGAAAAATCATTTTCGGTAATCATGTCGGGACGCGATATGATGGGAATCGCACAAACAGGAACAGGAAAAACATTTGCTTACCTCCTGCCCTTATTGAAATTGTATAAATTTACGCCCACGCACACTCCAAAAATAGTTATTCTTGTTCCTACTCGTGAATTAGTCGTTCAAGTGGTAGACGAAGTAGAAAAACTCACCAAATACATGTCGGTTCGAACTATTGGGATTTTTGGTGGTGTAAATATCAATACTCAAAAAACCACAGTTTATCAAGGTTGTGATATTCTTGTTGGAACACCCGGACGTGTAATGGATTTAACGTTGGACAACGTTATCCGTTTTGAAGAAATGCAAAAATTGGTCATTGACGAATTCGACGAAATGCTGAATTTAGGTTTTCGTACGCAACTGACAGCTATTTTAGCGATGATGCCCAAAAAGCGACAAAACATCCTTTTTTCTGCTACTATGACTGATGAAGTAGATGCGATTTTGAATGATTATTTTGATTATCCCGAAGAGGTAACCCTTTCGGCATCGGGAACGCCGCTAGAAAATATAACACAAATTACCTACAACGTTCCCAACTTCAACACTAAAATCAATTTACTGAAAGAGTTGTTGCAAACCAACGAAAACATGAGTCGGGTTTTGGTTTTTGTAAACAATAAGAAGATTTCAGACTTGGTTCACGAGCGAATCGAAGAAGATTTTGAGGGTCAATTTGGAGTTATACATTCGAATAAATCACAAAATTATCGTTTGAGTACGATGGCGGAATTTCAGACTGGCAATCTTCGAGGGTTGATTACGACCGATATTATGGCTAGAGGATTAGATATTTCGAATATTACTCATGTTATTAATTTTGAAATGCCTGAATTACCTGAATTATACATGCACCGAATTGGTAGAACAGGACGCGCCGATGCTACTGGAACGGCTATCAGTTTTGTTACTCCTCGTGAAGACGAAATGAAATTGGCAACCGAAATTCTGATGGATATGGAATTGCCGATTGAACCTTTGCCTGAAACGGTAGAAATTTCAATAAAATTAATTGAACCCGAAAAAGACCGTCAGCCTCTTAAGTTTTTAATGAAAAAACAAAAATTAGAAGGCGATGGCGCTTTTCATGAAAAAAGCAAGAAAAACAAAAAAGTGAATTTAGGTGGTCCTGGAATTACCAAGAAAAAAACACATGGTTCTGTTAATAGAAATATGCTGAAAAATCAAGCGAAAAAACGCAAGGACAAGAAATAATTTTCCGAACTGCAGTTTATTTCAATAGTTTTCCACAAAACTTTCGTCCTTAAATCCTATTAAATACAACTTATTTTTGGCTCTGGTCATGGCGGTGTACAACCAACGAATATAATCTCGATTAACACCGTCTGGCAAATAGGGTTGTTCAATAAAAACCGTATTCCATTGTCCGCCTTGCGATTTATGGCAGGTAATTGCATAAGAGAATTTGACTTGTAAGCCGTTGAAATACTCGTTGGCTTTCACTTTTTGGAATTGCTTAAATTTGGTTTCACCCTCATAATCCTTCAAAACTTCTTGATACAATCTATTGGATTCTTCATAAGTTAATGAGGGCGATTCGCTCTTAATAGTATCCAACAAAAGAACAGTTTCAAATGGTTTTTGATCAGGATAATCAACCATTCGAATCTTTACTTTGGCAAATTTAAAACTGTATAATTCTTGAATTTTGAAAATTTCTAACACTTCAAGAATATCACCATTGGCTATGAAACCCGCTTCGTCAGAATCTTTTAACCAAAAATAATTATTCTTTACCACCATCAAAAAATCACCCGTTGACAATTCGTTTTCTTTGTCTAAAATCTTGGAACGAATTTGCTCATTGTACTGATTGGCTCTTTTATTCGACCGAACAATAAAAGCAGTATCCTCGATGCTATAATTACTGTAAGCCGAATTAATGGCATCCTGAATATCATAGCCATCCGTGAGCCGAACGATGTCTTTGAATTTTTGTAAATTAAACTGAAAATCGGTTATAAATGATTCTTTCAACAACTCTCGAAGTTCGGTCGCATTGTACAAAATTCCAGAGTTTTCCTCTTGACGCATGACTTCGTCCAACTCGATATGTTCGACTTCTTTGTTGTAATTCAGTCCCAAAGTTTGAATGTCTAAAGCCGGACTAATGTCTAAATTCACTGGCGGTAATTGGGCAGTATCGCCCAAAAGAATCATCTTGCAATTGGTTCCCGAATACACATACGAAATCAAATCATCGAGCAAAGATCCGTTTTCATATAGTTTAGAATCGGAATTGGTATCAGAAATCATCGAGGCTTCATCCACAATGAAAATGGTATTTTTATGTTTGTTTTGTTGCAAGGTAAACGAAACGCCATCGCCTGAAGATTTTTTTGGAAAATAGATTTTTTTGTGAATTGTAAAAGCAGGTTTGTGTGAATAATTGGCAATTACCTTTGCTGCTCGACCCGTTGGCGCTAGTAAAACATATTTTTTGTTTATTTCTAGCAAATTATTGACAATCGTAGAAATCACGGTTGTTTTTCCCGTTCCTGCATACCCTTTCAAAACAAAAATGCTGTTGTTGTCGATATCGGTTAAGAAAATAGCAATTTTTTGAAAAAAAATATCTTGTTTGTAGGTTGGAGAAAAAGGGAATTTTTTCTGTAAAAGGCTATAAAACAAAGAGGAATTCATTTGGCGGTATTTAAAGCAAATATAGAATAAAGTTTAGTAGTTTTAAGAGTTTAGATTCAGACTAAACCTTCAAAACCCACTAAACTTTTAAACTTCATAAACTCTTAAACCTGTAAACTATAAAATAAATTTGTAAGTTTGCAACTATGCCAATAAACACTACAATTACCGATAAAACATACAAAAAACTATCCCTTCAGGTTTCTTTAACAGGGCTTTCGTTTTGTGTTTTCGATACTTTAAAAAACAAAATTCTTTCTGTTAAAGAAATTCATTTTGACACCTTTCAAAAGGATTTAAAAGTAGAAGATTTATTTGCTAATGCGTTTGTAGAAAACGCTGAATTAAGGGATTCTTATGATGATATATTAGTTATTCACAACAATAATCTTTCTACATTTGTTCCAGAACCGCTTTTTGACGAAGAGTTTTTAGGCAGTTATCTTCAATACAATACCAAAGTTTTTGATACCGATTTTTTTACTTTCGATGCAATTACAAATTATCAACTCAATACGGTTTATATTCCGTATGTGAATATCAATAATTTTTTTATTGATCAATTTGGCTCGTTTGATTACAAACATGCCAATAGTATTTTGGTTGCCCAATTGTTAGATGCTTCTAAAAATAACGACAACAAAAAGATGATTGTGAATTTTAATTTGGGACATTTTGAGATTGTAGTGCTACAAAATCAAAAACTGTTGTTTTTTAATTCTTTTGATTACAAAACGCCAGAAGATTTCTTGTATTACTTACTTTTCACAGCCGAACAATTGAATATGAATCCCGAAAATTTCCAATTAAAATTATTGGGAACCATCACCCAAGAAGATGATTTCTATCAATTGGCATACAAATACATTCGGAATATTGAATTTTTCGATCTGTCGGAATTACAGAAAAACAACGATTTTTCAACTGCCGTGAATTTGAAACATTTTATTTTATTTCAATCGTGAGAATCATTTCTGGCAAATACAAAGGAAGACGTATTTTTCCGCCCAAAGGTCTTCCAGTTCGTCCCACAACCGACATGAGCAAGGAAGCTTTGTTCAATGTTTTAAATAATCATTTCAATTTTGAAGGTTTAAAAATACTCGATTTATTTGCTGGAACAGGCAATATTAGTTTCGAGTTTGCCTCTCGTGGCAGCACACCTATTACTTCTGTTGATGCTGATTTTGGTTGCGTAAAATTTATCAAACAAGTCGCTGCCGAATATGATTTTAACATTGCAGCCTCAAAAAGTGATGTGTTTCAATTTTTAGAGAGAAACAAAGCCAGTTTCGATATTATTTTTGCCGACCCGCCTTATAATTTAGATCAAAAAACATTTGAAAAAGTAGTTCAAACTGTTTTTGAAAACAACAGTTTAAACGAGGATGGCATGATGATTATTGAACATTCTAAATACACTAAACTCGACCATTTGAATCACTTTTCGTTCAAGAAAAGTTATGGAGGTTCTATCTTTAGCTTTTTTGAAATTGGAAAATCAGATACACCTGAAATCGATGATGAAGATCTATTTTCGGGTTCGGAAGAAGAGTAATTCTATTATTTATTACTCAAAGTCCCAATAAATAATAACACTTGCTCATTAAAAACGACTGGTTGCTCTACATTTACCACATGACCAGAATTTTTAACAACTAGTAATTTAGATGATTTATAATGGTTTTTAACTACGAGTCGAACCGAAGGTAAAAACATATAATCTTCTTCGCCCATCACATAAAAAGTAGGGATATCAAGTTCTACTTGACGAAACCACTTTAAAATAGGATTAATTTCTGAAGTGAGTTTAAACCATTTTATAAATTCTTTTTGATATAATTTCTTAGCTTCGTTTATAAAAAGTAAACGCGACTGTCTATGATTTTTTTGAGGCATTATTACAAAAGCAAAAAACTTGTATAAAACTAAATAAGGTAATACATATTTAAAGGTGTTTCCTAGTTTCATTAGAATTTGTGATTGAAAATTCATTTTCAAAATAGCTCCTCCAAGTATCATACTTTGTACTCTGTGAGGTTGCATTTCGGCTAACTGACGAATTAAAATGGTGCCTAATGAAATGCCTACAAAATGAGATTTTTCGATTTTTAAATGGTCAATGACTTCAAGAACATCATTGGCGATAGACTTAAAAGTATATTTTTGTTTGAAAGCATTTTTTATTTGTGCGTTCGAATTTCCGTGACCTCGTAGGTCAAGTAATAAAACATTGTATTGTTTCTTGAAATCCCGAATTTGTTTAAACCAAATTGATGAACTCCCCCCAGCTCCATGAACAAAAGTGACCCATTGATCGCTGTTTTCGTTTTTATAGAGAGTGTAGTTTATCAAAATATTCATTAAAAGATTTAAAAATAAAACAGATAAATTTAAAAGTAAATTCACGAATTGTATAAATATACACTCTCGAATTTATAGTTTAATAAAAAAGCAGACCTGTAAGCCGGATTCTGTCACTAATAAATTAGCACCCTATCATTTATCTAGGCACACAATTGCTCGTGTACTCCATCTTTCTACCCTTCGACAACGGGCGAGAAACCCTTAAAAGCCGATATACTTGAAATTTCACCGCATAGAGTTTACCTGGTTTCACTACAGCATGATCTGTACATTCTTTCTGTTGCACTGGTCCTAACCCGCCTTTGGCTGGCCGACGGCTGTTAGCCGCTATGCTTCTCTTTGGTGTCCGGACTTTCCTCTCATTATTTCTAACAAGCGATAAGGCAGTCTGCGGTGCAAAAGTAGGGATTTTAGATTGTAGATTGCTGATTTTAGATTGTAGATTTCTGTAAGACATCGAACTTGATTTTTGATAATTATGATTTCAATTAAAAACCTTATTATTGTATGTAAAATTTTCAAAAATGAAACTAAACAATCTATTCTTTTTAATTATTTGTTTATTAAATATCAATATTTCACTTGCCTGTAAGTGTTTTGAATACGATAAAGAAAAAATGGTTGAATATGGTTTGCATAAATATGATATGGTATTTTATGGAGAACTAATAAAACTAGATACTAACAACAAAACTTATAATTTTAAAATAATAGAACTTTTCAAAGGAAATTTAATCTCAAAAACTATTGAAGGTGTTACTGAAGGTGGTAATTGCAGTTTATTTCCTGATAAAAAAGGTTTGTGGATTGTTTATGGTAATTTCAATAATGAAAATAAAATGTCTCTGAGTATGTGTTCACCAACACAATCACAAGATTTCGGACCGGGTTGGCTTCCTCCACTAGAATTTAAACGTGATACATTCGGTAAAATCATTGAACCTACTGAAATTGATTCTGAAATCAACTACTTAAAATTTAAATTAGAATCATTAAGAAGTTTTATTTATCAATTAGAACAATTAAGAGCTTATAAATTATCTCAAAATAAAATTCCTGTAAGCAAAAAAAATACAGTAAAAGACAATATCACAATCATTTCTTTAATTATCAATATGTTATTAATTTCGATTCTGATTTTTATATTGGTAAAGAAAATATCTCAATCAAATAAACGAATCAACGAATAACCAAATCAACTACTTGTGTTTAAACCAACATGAATCGGAATTTTCATATTTCTTAAACACTGTATTGACGGGATTTCCGTGAATTAGTAGTTTGTTATATTGCGTTCGAACCAAATAATTAAAAGCACCCATATCGCCAGTAAACAATGTTTTATTTTCAGAATTATAGCGTTTATGGATTGCCCATAATTTAGCAATAAAAGATTGCATGACCGTTATTGAACCTCCGATAACACCACAATTCAGCAATGTTTCGTATTTAAAATCGGTTTCAAAATTGGCATAATCAGTAATCAAATTCCGAAAATGAGTGGAATGTTCTTGCATCCAATCGTTATTCAACACTTCAAGTTCATCGCCACAAAAAAGGGCTTTCTCATTATCTAAAAACAGTGTTTCTGTAAAAGGGTTTTTCAAAACAACCACATCGGAAACATCTGTAAAAAATAAATTATCAATGGATTCTGCATGCTTTTTTAAGAATTCATTGTAAACAAAATACCTAAAAACATTGGGATTGAATTGATTGTTGTATTCGACTTTTATGAAATGGAGAAAGTCATTTTCGTACTCTTTGCAAGTAGCTTCTGAAAAATTATTATGAAATAGGATTCCTTGCAAACCCAAATCGGCAATCGATTTTGCCCAAGCTGCCACAATCGAAAAATCGTCGTTTGGCAATACGGAACTTCTATTTACATCATAAACGCCCGAAATATGAGATGCAAGAATAAGATTCTTGGCCAATTTAAAATGTTTCATACCGTTTCGGACTCACTTTTAACTCTGGCAGTCAAACTATCAGGATTGTCACGATAATAAATGTAGGTTCTTAAATCAAGTTTTTTGACCACAAATTGTTGTTCGGCTCTTTCATAAAAATGGGCATCGGCTCCATACATATCCTGAAAATTAAGACTTTCGAATACTTTCTTTTTTCCAAACAAAGTGGCAAACAAAATACAATCATCTACGTGCACCACTTCGTTAGTATTAAAACGATCCGGAACATAATAATCTGCTTCCTGATTCACGACGGTTTCGGTAGTTGAAGCTATCAAATCTAACGATTCCATTTCGGCAAAACAAGCACTTAAATGATTGGGTTTGTACTCATCATCGGCATCAATCACAGTAATAAATTCGCCATTGCAAATTAAAATTCCTTTGTTTACTGATTCCGCTTGACTGCAGTTTTTATGACGCAAATAGGTGATTTTATCTTCGTGCTTGATAGCGTAGTTGAGGATTTCTGTTTGGGTATTATTATTACTACCATCATCTATAATTAGTAAATCGAAATTGTGATAATCTTGATTCAAAACTGAATCGATGGCTCTTTTTATCAGTTTAAATGGGGTATTGTAAACCGACATAATAACGGAAACTCTATTTCTAAAAGGCATAATTGGGGTAAAAAATTAAACTATTGGCAAGGTACAAACTTGCAGTAAGATATAGATTAATTTTAAATTAAGAATTTCATTTTAATGAAATATATAAATTAAAATATTAAAACTATATTTGCTCAACTTAAAATTTCTATGGAACAATTTGTAGTATCGGCTCGAAAATACCGTCCGCAAACATTTAAAGATGTAGTGGGGCAAAAAGCAATTACGAGTACATTATTACACGCCATCGAAAGCAATCACTTGGCCTCTGCCTTACTTTTTACAGGTCCTCGTGGTGTTGGAAAAACAACTTGTGCTCGAATTTTGGCTCGAAAAATTAACCAACCCGGTTATGATGACCCAAACGAAGATTTTGCTTTTAATGTATTCGAATTAGATGCTGCTTCGAACAATTCTGTTGACGATATACGAAATTTGATTGATCAAGTGCGCATCCCACCGCAAACTGGGCAATACAAAGTGTACATCATCGATGAGGTTCATATGTTGTCTTCAGCCGCTTTTAACGCATTCCTAAAAACCTTAGAAGAACCACCCAAGCATGCCATTTTTATATTGGCTACGACCGAAAAGCACAAAATTATCCCAACTATACTATCTCGTTGTCAGATTTTTGATTTTAAACGAATTACCGTCAAAGATGCCAAAGAACATTTAGCTGAAGTGGCTCAAAGTCAAGGCGTTATTTGCGAAGACGATGCATTGCACATTATAGCTCAAAAAGCCGATGGTGCCATGCGTGATGCTTTGTCGATTTTTGACCGAGTGGTTTCGTATTGCGGGACCAATTTGACTCGTCAAGCGGTTACAGAAAATCTAAACGTATTGGATTATGAAACTTATGTTTCTATAACCGACTTAATTTTAGAGAATAAAATTCCAGAATTATTGATTGCTTTCAACGAAATTCTTTCCAAAGGATTTGATGCACATCATTTTGTTTCTGGTTTGGCCTCACATTTCAGAGATTTATTAGTCTCGAAAACACCTGCAACTTTATCATTATTAGAAGTGGGCGAACAAGCCCAAAAATTATACGGAATCCAATCTCAAAAGGCATCACAAGAATTCCTGTTGAAAGGAATCGAAATTGCCAACGACTGCGATTTGAAATACAAAGTGAGTCAAAACCAGCGATTATTGGTTGAACTTTGCCTGATGCAACTAGCCTCTATCACTTTTGATGGAGAAAAAAAAAAGTTGAGTCCTTTATAATTCCACCGACTTATTTCAGAAGAACGAATTATTCTATCGTCGAAAGTGTAAAGTCGAAAGTCGAAAATCCGCAGGAGATTAATACAACTACTAGTCTTCCTGGAATTGAAATTCCAAACCAAGTTGTTTCTTCAATAGATTTACCCCAAAGCCCAGACCCCAAAGCTCATACCCTAGACCCAAGTCCTCAAACCCAAGACTCTCAAGAAGAAATAAAAATTTCTGCCTTATCACTTTCGAGTATTCGAGCCAAAAAAGAATTACAAGAGAACAATAAATCGCTAATCAAAGAAGAATTTCAACATGCAACTGAAGCTTTCAACGAAACAGATATGTTATTGCATTGGAGTAAATATGCGCAACGACTGGGCGATAAAGGGCATAAAATCATGGAGTCGCTTTTATTAATTACCAATCCAAAACTGGACGGAACAACGATTATTCATGAATTGCCTAATGATGGTTCAAAAATTGAATTTGAAACCGAAAAACAAGAATTGTTAGGCTATTTGAGAGGCAAACTTCATAATCATGACATCACTATTGAAGTCATTGTAAATGAAAAAGTGGAACAAAAATTTGCTTTTACTGCTCAAGACAAATACAATAGATTGAATGAAATAAACCCCAATTTAGAGTTATTGAAACGCACCTTTGATTTGGATATTTAAATCTACACTCACATATTTTTCAAACATAAAAAAACCGTAAGCAATAATACTTACGGTTTCTTTTTGAGCCGGCGGAGGGACTCGAACCCACGACCTGCTGATTACAAATCAGCTGCTCTAGCCAACTGAGCTACGCTGGCGACTCATTTCGGATGCAAATATAAGACTGAATTTGATTTTTCAAAACAATTCTGTCTTTTTTTTATTGACTTTTTTACTGTAAATCGTTGATTTTTGTAATCAATTGATTTGCTGTTTGTTCCAATTCGATATTGATTTGTTTGAAATGAGACTTTTTATTTTCAACATTTTTTGCATTTACTTTAGCAATTAATGTGTCAAAAGCAGCTATTGCCTCATCAATCAAAGCATTAGTCTCTGTAGTTGGTTTTCCAGAAGTGGAAATTTCAAACAAATAAACTGCTTCAATTATATCTCCTAAAACGTAGTTGATGTCTTTTTTTAAATTCTTAACGTTTGCCATTTTTATATATTTTAATTTGCTATGGCAAAAGTACACATTATCTTTTACAATAAGCTATGAAATATAGATTTCTAAAATCGATGCATTTCCTTCGAGAGAAAAAGTCTTTAAATCAGCAGGAAGTAGTACCGTTATCCCCATTTTATAAGACTGAATTGAGCCATCATATTCTATTTTAAAACTTCCACATACACATAAAAACAGTAAACGAACTACCATTTTTATCAAATAGTATATTTCCATCAAGCGGAATAAAATTTGTAGTAAAATAAGAAAAGTTAACTATAGTATTGGACTGATTTGATTTTCGTTCGTATTGAATATACGTATCCACTTTGTCAAAAGTTATTGTATCCAAAGCCAATTCAACATGTTATTCTCTTTCGTTACCTTGTTCATCGACTCTGTCAAAATCATGTAAACGATAAGTAATATCAGAGGTTTGTTGAATTTCGGCTAAAACGATTCCTGCTCCAATGGCATGAACAGTTCCTGTTTCTAAAAAGAAAACATCGCCTTGTGAAGCATTTTTAACATCCAAAACGGACATTATTTTCTTGTCTTCTATTTTTTTTTACAAATTCATCTGGATTGATTTTTTCATTGAAATCGGCAATCACCCTAGAATTTTCATCCGCTTGCATCACATACCACATTTCTGTTTTTCCAAAAGAATCATGGTGTTTTTTTTGCAAAAGCATCATTAGGATGAACCTGAATGGATAAATCCAATCGAGCGTCGAGAAATTTGAATAATAAAGGAAATTGTTTACCAAATTTATTAAAAACAGCAGTTCCTACAATTGCTTCTGAAGCTAAATCTATCAAATCATTCAATGATTTCCCAGCTAAAATTCCATTTAAAACCTTACTTACATCTCCTTATACAGTTGATATTTCCCAACTTTTGCCTATTGTTTCGGAAGTAATAGGTTTTTCTAAAAGAGAAAATAATTTGGTTCCTCCCCAAATTCTATCTTTTAAAATAGGCGTAAACTGTAATGGATTAATTTTGGAATCATGAATTTGTATTGGTGACGAATTTAATTATTTAAATAGTATTCAGAAATATTATTACTTGATTTCAGCAACTATTTTTTTGATGGTTTTCAAAGCCATTGGAATATGATTAGTTGCAATAACACTATCAAAAATCAATCTAATAATTCCTTTTTCGTCAACAATATAGGTAACTCGACCAGGAACTAAACCAAACAAATGCGGTTTTACACCAAATAAATTTCTTATTTTTTTATTGTCGTCTGAAAGTAAGGTGAAAGGCAAACGATATCGTTTAGAAAATTTTTCGTGTGAGGCCGAGCTGTCACTACTAATTCCAATAACTTCGGCTCCTAAATCCTTAAAATCTTCATACTGATCTCGAAAACTGCAAGCTTGTGCAGTACAGCCTGGTGTATTGTCTTTGGGGTAAAAATAGAAAACAACTGGCTTTTTGCCCACAACGGAACTGCTTTCAAAAATGATTCCTCTACTATCTTTTGAAACGAAATTCGGTATTTTATCACCAATTACTAATGCCATTATTCTCCTTTATAGGTTACAAAATTTCGTGGAGTTTCATACAAAACAACTTCCAAATCAAATTCCGTATTAATTCTTTTTCGTAATTTATTCCAAATTACCACGACTATATTTTCGGCAGTTGGATTTAGATTTTCAAATTCTGGTACATCTAAATTCAAATTTTTGTGGTCGAACTTTTTTTCAACTTCTTCCAAAATCAAATCGCTTAAAATCTTTACATCCATAACGTAACCAGTTTCGGGATCTATTTTCCCAGTAACACTTACTATTAATTCATAATTATGACCATGAAAATTAGGATTGTTGCATTTGCCAAAAACCGTATCATTTTGTTCAAATGTCCAGTCTTTTCGATACAATCTGTGGGCTGCGTTAAAATGTGCTTTTCTTGAAATAGTAACTTTCATTAGTAATTTATAGTTTAAAGGTGTAAGGGTTTAGAAGTTTAAAGAGTTTAGGGTTTTGAATTTTGAATTTGTTTTTTGAGATTTGATTTTTGAAATTTTAAATCGTATGATCTTCTAAAAAGTGATAAAATTCATCAAAAATAATTTTGAACCAAACCGTATAAATTTCAGGATTATTTTGAATGTCATTTTGAACTTCTTCAATGCCCATCCATTTCCAGTTCTCTACCTCTTCAGGATTGATATTTGGTTTTTCGTTGTAGTAGCCAATCATCACATGATCTAATTCGTGCTCAGTCAATCCATTATCAAAAGGTGCTTTGTAAATAAAATGAAACAACTCTTTCAAGGGGGTGTCAAAGCCCATTTCTTCGAACAATCTTCGGTTTCCTGCCTGAATGTTTGTTTCTCCATCGCGCTGATGACTGCAACAGGTATTCGTCCATAATAATGGCGAATGGTATTTTTGTTTGGCTCTTTGCTGGAGCATAATTTCGTTTTTGTCATTTAATACAAATACCGAAAATGCTCTGTGCAAAACCGCTTTTTGATGTGCTTCTAACTTAGGCATTAGCCCAATTTGTTCGTCGTTTTCGTTCACCAATATTACTTTCTCCTCTTCCATTCTAAATTTTTACATTTCAAAAATACAAAAAAAGAAATGGATTTTGGGATTACAGAAAGTTTATGAAAAGTTTAACGAGCGTTTAGTGAGTGTAATTCCTATCTTTAATTCGTTTTAAATGAAGTTTATTTCTAATAAAAAAACTGATTAATCCTATTGAATTTGTTAAAGTTATCCAAACATTCAATTCATTGTAAACTAAGTGACATTTTTACATTCAAACCAAAATTAAATTTGTTGTATAAAAACGCAACTATGAAAACACCTATCAAATTCCGAAATTTATTATTTTTAATCCCGTTATTTATGCTCCAAGCTTGTGGGCAAACAACCAAACAAAATCATTCTCAAAAAACAAATATTATGCAAAATTCCATTTCTAAACCTGAAAACCCATATTACTCTAACACCGATTCCACAAAATTGAACGTCTCTGACGCTGAATGGAAAAAAGTGCTTTCGCCTGATTTGTATGCCGTTTCTAGAAATGCCGACACCGAACGTGCCTTTACAGGAAAATTATGGGATTCTGAAGAAAAGGGAACCTATTATTGTGCCGCTTGTGGGAACAATTTATTCCGCTCCAATCAGAAGTTTGTTAGCAGTTGCGGTTGGCCAAGTTTTTTTGAACAGGAAAACAAAAATAGTGTGGTTTTCAAAGCTGATAATTCTTATGGAATGAAAAGAATCGAAGCACTTTGTGGTCGATGCGACGGACATTTAGGTCATCTTTTTGATGATGGCCCAGCTCCAACTGGCAAAAGATATTGTATGAATTCAATAGCGTTAGATTTTGTGCCTGAAAAAGCAATTACTAATATAAAACAAACTAACGATACTTTCGAAACAATTACACTTGGTGGTGGCTGTTACTGGTGTGTAGAAGCCGTTTACGAAAAATTAGATGGCGTTCAATCGGTAGCTTCTGGATTTATGGGAGGTGTTGGTGCTAACCCTAGTTATAAAGAAGTTTGCTCTGGCACAACTGGTCATGCCGAGGTGGTTCAAATTACTTTTGATAAATCGAAAACGAGTCTAGACGAAATTTTTCAAGTCTTTTTTACGGTTCATGACCCAACCACGCTCAACCGACAAGGTGGCGATGTGGGAACGCAATATCGCTCGGTTATTTTTTATGCCAATAACGAACAGTACCAAACCGCCAAATCAATTATAAATCAATTGAATGCCGAAAAAGTGTTTGCCAACCCAATAGTTACAACGCTTGAAGAATATCAACCTTTTTACAAAGCCGAAGATTATCATCAAAATTATTATGAGAATAATAAAAGTCAGCCGTATTGCCAAATGGTAATTCAGCCCAAAATAGAAAAGTTTGAAAAAATATTTAAGTCGAGATTAAAAAAATAATCTCCCAAAACCGAAAAGCAATTTTCGGTTTTTTTTATGAATAACAATTGCAATTCAGTATTTTTTTGACAGTAAGTAAAGCCTATATTTATTACATTTGAAAATAGTAATCACTGTAATAAATATTCAATTTCAAAATATAAAAATATACCTTATGAAAATAGCCCTTTTTACCAACGAATTTCCACCTAATATCTATGGCGGAGCTGGAGTACACATCGATTTTTTAAGTCAAGAATTAGCCAAACTCGGTCAACTGGAAGTACGTTGTTTTGGCGATCAGCAAGAAGAAACCGAGGCAATGAACGTGCAAGGAATCAACTCCTGTTTGACTAAAATGGTGGACGAAAACAATTCGCACATCAAAATGTTTCATAATTTAAGTAAAAATGTCGAAATGGCACAAGCCACACCACAGGCCGATATTATTCATTGCCATACTTGGTACACGCATTTGGCAGGAATTTTTACCCGAGAATTACTGCAAGTGCCGTTAATATTGACTACCCACAGTTTAGAAACGCACCGTCCTTGGAAAGTAGAACAACTAGGCAATGGCTATTTTTTATC
>CAMAWK010000025.1 GCA_945861915.1 Flavobacterium psychrophilum
CACCACCACTAGCTCCAACCCAACTTACATTGGAACCGCCACTTACTGCACCTGCAGCTGTAATTGCACCTGGTGAATTAGGCGCTGTTGTATCTGCTGAAGCGGCTTGATAGATTACGAAATCATCGAAACTTGCAGTAAAGTTTGTACCCGAAGCAGAAGTTGTAAATGCAATGGCTGCAACTGCGTTTGTTCCAACTGTTGCTGCTGAAGTAACTTCAACGGCTACTTTTGTCCAAGCTGATGTAGAGGCACTTGCAGATAATCCTGCAGGTACAGTTGCTATTGTACCAATACTTGCAGGAGCTGCAGTTAATGATGCATTATCTATAATCAAATTAACAGAACTTGAAGCTAAAGTAGCTGTTGTTGTAGAAGGTCTGTAGAAAAATTGTATCTGGTATTTTGTATTAGGGGCAAATGATGCACCTGAAATAACAGGAGAATAAAAGAATTTTTGAGAAGTTGATAATGACCCAAATGACGCACATTGAGGTCCAGTTCTACCTCCTGTAGCTAAAATTGCTCTTGAAATTGCTGCGCTTGAAGTAGTACTTGCCGACCATGATGTTGCACTAAGATTAACAGCTGTTGTGCTTCCTGCCTGAACATTTCCGGTCGCTTGGTTCTCAAATCCACCATCGTGAACTGAATAGGTTCCAATTCCTGTTTGTGTATAGCCTACTGCATACACACAAATCATAAATAATAATTTGTAAAATTTAGTTTTCATTTATTTGATAATTAAATAGTTTATAGTAATCAAATATATTTATAACTAATTTTTTACCTCCAAAAAAACTTTGTAATTAATATATTATGCAGTAAAAAGCAGTTTTTTTGATTTAAACGAAAAAATTATCAAGAATTATTATGGAGTATTAATTTATTCAAGTCTTCCCTTCTGTTTTTACTAATAGGTATTTTATAACTTTGAATTTCTATTAAATTACCGTCTATTGTTTCAATTTTATCGATGTTAATAATAAAAGAACGATGCACTCTGAAAAATTTATTTTTCGGAAATATTTCTTCTAATTTATTAAGTGAAACTCTTGATACACTTATTTTCTTTTTGGTATGAAAACGAGCATATTCACTATAACTTTCTATGAAAATAACTTCGTTAAAATTAATCTTTTCCAATTTGTTTTGATCTGTTTTAAAAAAACTAAAATCATTGAATTGTACTTCTGGAGTTATAGACTCAGATGATTGGGCTTCATCAGACTTTTTAAGCGGTAAATCAAATATTCTATTTACAGCCATAACAAAACGCTCAAACGGAATTGGCTTTACCAAATAATCAATTACTTTTAGGTCAAATGCTTGAAGAGCATATTCTGAATAAGCTGTTGTAAAAATAGTGTTTGGAGGATTTTTTAGTGCTTTTAAAAACTGAATACCATTAAGAACAGGCATATTTATGTCTAAAAAAAGTAAATCTACTGATAGCTCTTGTATTTTTCCCAACGCATCTAAAGGCTCGTGAGAAATACCTACTATTTCTAACTGTGGAATTTTCGAGATATAT
The DNA here is from genome assembly GCA_945861915.1 of Flavobacterium psychrophilum. Classification (GTDB taxonomy): domain Bacteria; phylum Bacteroidota; class Bacteroidia; order Flavobacteriales; family Flavobacteriaceae; genus Flavobacterium; species Flavobacterium psychrophilum_E. The sequence continues at coordinate 1,535 of CAMAWK010000025.1, forward strand.
TCTTCAAGCAATTTACATGCGGGTTCTTGATCGTCTATAATAAAACATTTTATTGTTCTCATAATTTTACTTTTAAATTTACTGAATACAATTTTTCTAAATCGGTAACTTCATATTCATATTGCCCCATATAATCTAAATCTAGTCGTGAAATAGTATTGACATTTCCTATTCCTTTTTCAAGTTTATTCTGCAGAGTAACTTTGTTATTCTCGATTTTAAAATAAAGAAAATTTTGGTCTGTTGCCAACTCTATTTTCACATAAGACCCTTTTGAAACTCCGACTTGACTGTGTTTGAAAGCATTTTCTATAAAGTTTAGCAAAAGCATTGGAGCAATTCGCTGTCCCTCGTCAAATAATTTATGTTTGAATGTTATATCTATAGTGTCACTGTAATTTAATTTGTATAATTTGATAAAATCTTCAATGAAGATTACTTCCTTACTAATTAAAACTCTCTGACTTGAACATTCATAAATTAAATATCGCATAAAATTAGACAAATTGTAAATCATTTTTGCAGCCTCTGGGCTGGTGCTGTGACATTTTGAATAAATAGAATTGAGAGTATTAAAAAGAAAATGAGGACTAAATTGACTTTTTAGTAATTCTACTTCAAACTTATTCTTTTCTTTTAGCAAACGATACATGGCTCCTTTATTTTCAATTTGATATATCCAATCTGAATAAAAAAGTGAGGCAGACAAAGTGTAGACACATAAAAATAATTGAAAATATAAAAACCTGTCTTTTATTTCAAATATATTTACTTTGAATTCATTTCTAAAAAAATAGTAACACAAAACCAAAGCAATAATCAAAAAGGTGTTTTTCACAAAAAACGAGCTATACTTTTTATTAACAACCATTTCTTTGGCAAAAAAAACAGCATTGATATAAAATAATAAGACACTACCCAAAAGGGGTTCAAAATAGAAATAAAACGAAATATCCTTCTCTATAAAATATAAGAAGAATAAAATAAAACTAAAGTAAAATAGCTGAAAAGCTATTTTCTTAAAAATAATTAATCCATATTTTGTTTTTAGCATAAGTAAATTAAAGTTAAGCTTAAAAAAATATCTGTTTTCTATTAAACCAAAAATGATTGTATTTGATATAAGTTTAATTCATTATGCAGTGAAAACATATTATTCTGCTGTAAACAATTTTTAGAGTTCTATTTATAATCTCATAATGAAAATCTAAACTACAATATAATTTTGAATTTGTTTATTTTTATATCAACTTGCAAGAGAATTTACAAAAAAACGACTTGATAATCATGAAAACCCGTAATCTTAAAATTCATATTCTGCTCTTTTTGACTCTTATTTGTTGTTCAAAAGACAATCAAGTTACAACCGATTCGGAACTTTTGAATTCTGGGTCAAAAAAGTTTATTTTCACTTATTCAGGCCTACCTCAAAAACCAATAAACGTGTTTTATAACATTCCTTCTGGTGACAGAAAAAACATGCCAATTGTACTCGTATTTCATGGCGAAGAAAGAAATGCTGAAAATTATCGAGATATTTGGACTGATGCATCTAATAAATTGGGTTTTATGGTTTTTGCCCCCGAATTTAATTCAGTAGATTTTCCGGGAGGAAGTTCTTATATTATCGGAAATGTATATCAAGACGGTAACTTTCCAACCCCTGAAACTCTAAACAATGAAAATATTTGGACTTTTTCTATGATCGAGCCTCTTTTTGATTTTATAAAGACCAATTCAGGAAACACTTCGTTGTCCTATAACATGTTTGGACATTCTGGAGGAGGAAAATTTGTTCATCGGTTCGTTTTATTCAAACCAAATGCTCGATTTAATAAAGCCATTGCCGCAAATAGTGGCTGGTTTACAGTACCTGACGGAGTTGCCAATTATCCTTACGGAGTTATGAATAGTCCACTTTCATTAATAGCACCTAACGAATATTTTAGCAAACAACTATACATTACAGTGGGTGAATTAGATAATAATGGTTCAGATTCTTCACTTAGACACAACACAGCTTCTGATTTACAAGGATTAAATCGTTTAGATAGAGCGAATTATTTTTATTCCAAGAGTCAAATCTTTGCTCAAAAAAACAATTCTGATTTTAATTGGAAATTTAATATTGTTCCAAATTCTGGTCACGATGCAACAAAAATGTCTTCCGATGCTGTTAATCACCTTTTTCAATAAAAAATCAGAAAAATGATAGAAAAAAAACACAAAAGAAAAATACTGTTATTAATTTTTCCATTACTATTTGTACTCTTGAGTACTTTTCTTAATCCAAGTTCTGTAAGTCCAAATATTGGTATTATGCTCGGAATTGCGATATGGATGCTCGGTTGGTGGATTACAGAAGTAGTGCCAATAGCTGCAACTTCGCTTTTACCAATAATTTTGTTTCCATTAACAGGAATTATTAGTGGCGAAGAAATATCCAATGTTTATTTCAACGAGGTGATATTTTTATATATAGGTGGATTTATGTTAGCACTTGCGATAGAAAAATGGGAAGTACATAAAAGAATTGCTGCTCATACTCTAATGATTTTTGGGAAAAGTACTTTTCAAATTTTAGCAGGATTTATGTTAATTACTTCTTTACTTTCCATGTGGATGTCTAACACCTCAATTGCATTATTAATGCTTCCAATCGGAATATCTGTTATAGAAAAACTCAAGGAAATTTATGGCGAAAAAGAATTAGGAAAATTCAAAACAGGCTTGCTCTTAGGAATTGCTTATGCAAGTTCAATAGGCGGAATGGCAACTTTAATAGGTACACCAACCAATTTAGTATTTCTGAAAATTTACTCGTCACATTTTCAAAATGGACCTTCGATTAATTTTGGCAACTGGATGATTTTTGCTTTTCCTATATATATCGTATTAATAATAACCGCTTTTTTTATATTAAATTTCTTTTTTAGACCTAAAAAAAAGCTTGAAATTATTGATAATACTTTTTTTCAAATTGAAAACATGAAATTGGGAAAAATGACATTTGAACAAAAAGTAGTGCTGTTTGTTTTTTTCCTTTTTGCCATGTTAATGATTTTTAGAGCTGATATTATTATTGGTTCGTTTCAAATAAATGGATGGAGTAATCTATTTACAAAATCAGATTACATTATTGATGCAGTCGCTGCAGTTTTTGTTAGTGTTCTGCTTTTTATAATTCCCTCAAAAAACATTCCTAACACTACAATAATGGATTGGCAAACCGCTAGCAAAATTCCGTGGGGAATAGTTTTGCTTTTTGGTGGTGGTTTCGCACTCGAAAAAGGATTTGAGGTTTCAGGGTTAACACTTTGGTTTACATCCAAAATTGATTTACTTTCTGGAAATCATTTACTTGTAATTATTTTAGCAGCTTGTATTATTGCCTTATTGCTGACCCAACTTGTAGCAAATGTAACCGTAGTACAAGCCTTACTACCACTTTGTGTGGCGCTGTCTATTTCTCTTAAAATAAACCCCTTGTATCTAATGCTACCAATAACTTTTAGTGCTTCAGCAGCATTTATGTTACCTATTTCTACTCCGCCCAACACCATCCTTTTTGCGACCAATCAAATAAAAATGAAAGAAATGCTTTTACCAGGTCTTATTTTAGTTATTATTTCTGGATTTGTAGTAACTATTGCCATGTATTATTGGGGTAGTTATGTTTTTGATATAAAACCTTAAATTAAAAATAGAATTTTTGTAACTTTTTACAAGTTCTCTTCGTATAAACATTTGTACACTTAAAAACCGAGGAAAACCAATATGAGACAACTTAAAATTACCAAACAGGTAACCAATCGTGAAACTGCATCACTAGACAAATATTTACAAGAAATTGGAAAGGTAGATTTGATTACTGCCGATGAAGAAGTAGAATTAGCACAAAAAATAAAAGCCGGAGACCAAAAAGCTCTTGAAAAACTCACTAAAGCCAATTTACGTTTCGTTGTTTCAGTGGCAAAACAATATCAAAATCAAGGGTTAACCCTCCCCGATTTAATTAACGAAGGAAATTTAGGATTGATAAAAGCCGCACAACGATTTGATGAAACTCGTGGTTTCAAATTTATTTCGTATGCCGTTTGGTGGATTCGTCAATCAATTTTACAAGCCCTTGCAGAACAATCTCGTATAGTTCGTTTGCCGTTGAACAAAATTGGTTCTATTAATAAAATCAATAAAATGTATGCTTTGTTAGAGCAATCTAACGAAAGACCGCCAACTGCTGAGGAAATTGCCAAAGAATTGGACATGACCGTGAATGATGTTAGAGAAAGTATGAAAAACTCAGGTCGTCACCTTTCTATGGATGCACCTTTGGTAGAAGGCGAAGACTCTAATTTATATGATGTTTTGCGTTCTGGTGAATCACCAAATCCAGACAGAAACTTGATTCAAGAATCGTTACGCACTGAAATTGAACGTTCTCTCGAAACATTAACACCAAGAGAAGCGGATGTGGTTCGTTTGTATTTTGGTTTAGGAGATCAACACCCAATGACATTAGAAGAAATTGGAGAAACTTTCGACTTGACTCGTGAGCGTGTTCGCCAGATTAAAGAGAAAGCAATCCGAAGATTGAAACACACTTCTAGGAGTAAAATTTTAAAAACCTATTTAGGGTAAATAAATCAAAAACTCCGAATCATTTTCGGAGTTTTTTTTATGATCTTCTTTTTGAAAGTTCAGATTCTAAACTACAATTATAAATTCTACAATTTCTAGTATCTTTGCAAAAAACAAAACCTCATGAGTAAAAATACAATCATCGCCCCATCTGTTCTTGCAGCCGATTTTGCCAATTTGCAACGAGACATCGAAATGATTAACGACAGTCAAGCCGATTGGTTTCATATTGATATTATGGATGGCGTTTTTGTACCTAATATATCTTTTGGAATGCCTGTTTTAGAAGCAATAACAAAGCATGCCAAAAAAACAATAGATGTGCATTTGATGATTGTAGACCCGGATCGATACATTAAAACATTCAAAGATTTAGGATCAGATATACTGACAGTTCACTATGAAGCCTGTACACATTTACACAGAACACTTCAAGCCATTAAAGCAGAAGGAATGAAAGCCGGGGTGGCGCTTAACCCTCATACAAGTATCGATGTTTTAGAAGAAATAATCAACGATATTGACATGGTTTGTATTATGAGCGTAAATCCTGGTTTTGGAGGGCAATCATTTATTGAAAATACCTATTCAAAAATCGAAAAATTAAAAACGTTAATTATCCGCAAAGGAGCTTCTACACTCATCGAAATTGATGGTGGTGTAACCGATAAAAATGCCAAACAATTAGTAGAAGCTGGAGCCAATGTTTTGGTCGCAGGGAGTTTTGTTTTCAAAGCCGAAAATCCAACTACAACCATAGTAGATTTGAAAAACTTAACCTCTTTCTAAGATCCTTTTTTGTATTCTTGCTCCATTAAATTAACTATTTCAGAAACCTGTTCAACGCCAATTTTTTTGGCTTTGATGATTTTATTTCTGTCTAAAACATAAATCACAGGCGTAGAATATACATCATATTTTTCGATAACATTGTTGTAGTGAACTCCATCATACACATTAATCCAATCTAGTTTGTTATCGTTGATGTATTTGAGGTACTTTTCTCCATCGTTTTGTGTATAAACACAATAGACTTTAATGTCTTTGTTTTCGTTTTTTAGTTTGTGGTATTCTTCTAAAAGTTTCGGAATTTCAACCTTACAATGACTACAATCTACATCCCAAAAAGCCAATATCAAATAATCTGCTTTTAGGTTGTATAAATTGTTAAACATCGAATTCAACTTAGTCTGATTGTCATAAAACAACTTCGTTACCTCTTCACTAGTCTTGGCTTTTTCAAAACCCATTTTAGCAATTACATCTCTGTCAATTGCATTTATCATTGTCAAATCAGGTGCTTTTTTACCAACCAAAAGCGGTCTTATTTTATCTCCTTGTTTTATAATTTGCTTTACCACTTCTTCATCATAAACCAAATTAGCTTTGCCAGTTTTAAAGTATTTATCCACAATATGAATAAAAACTTTATCAAATCCCATTATTTTAGAAGTTTGATAATTATAGGTAAAATGAGCTAAAAGCAACTTTCCAATTAAGGTTTCGGGTTGTGTTTTATCCATCATTCTATCAATTTCGACAGCCACAGAATCAGGATGACGAACCACTAAATCATCAAAATACCTGTTTAACTTGCGATAGAAAAAAGGATTTCTCATCGTTCCATCATCTTTAAAATTCACGTTGTCCCAATAATGTTTCTTGTAATATTGATAAACCATCAAACTATCTGGTCTTCCGTTGGAGGCTTTTGGAATTTCCTTGAGTACTTTTTCTGATTTCAAATTCAAAACATCCGCAATGTATTTGCCTTGTTTTTGAACCAAGAAATTCTCTTCATATTCTTGAATCAACTTATCCAAAATTCTTTGTTTAGCAGTAACTGCAGCAATTGAATCGTTTTTCGGCAAACCTTTCGAACTCTGCTTAACTGCTTCTAAATCATCGTTTTGTTTTCCAATGAATTTTACATAGTTAAAAAAATCATTTTCATGATTGGAACTTGTAGCCACAATATTTTTAGCAATACCAAGACTTGCGTCACTTTGCATCTCCAGTTTTTGAGTTTCATCGTCAATAAAAAAATCAAAATAAAGTGATTTTTGTTGACCAATCAATGAATATATACCTTTATCCAGCTTGGTTTTTCCTTTAAAATTTATTCTTCCATTTTTTATATTGACACAAGAATCTTTAATATAGGTTTTGTCAAATTGATAAAAAGTTAGATAGGCTATCGAATCTGTACAGTTTTTAAGATTAACTGTAATGTTGTATCCTGATTGAGCTGTAGCACAAATTGAAAACAACCCAAGAAATAGGATGAAAATTAATTTTCTCATTTTTTATTTATTCTTTTTAAAACTTACTAATCATTAAAACAAAAATATAGTATTTAAATTTTTTAGCACCCCCTAAATTTGTTAATTTTTACTAAAAATATAAAAACAAAAAAACTCCAAGAAGAGTCTTGAAGTTTTATTTGTGACTGCGGAGGGGTTTCCTGTCTGCCGACAGGCAGGGAACCCACAACACTCAGTGCCGAAATCTGATATTCTATTCAGTAAGCAGAAATATATCTAGTTGAACCAAACTTTAAATAAAATATCCTGATTTGGTGTTTCAAATTATTTTTTACGAAAAACTCCTTGCAACAAATGAATGTTTCAAGGAGTGGTGTGACCTTGGAGGGGTTCGAACCCCCAACCCTCAGAGCCGAAATCTGATATTCTATCCAGTTGAACTACAAGGCCATTATTTCATTAACTTTTCTTTTAAAAATTCTCTTCCACTTCCTGTTTTGAAATATTTTTCACGAAGAACTGCTTCGCCTCTTGTTTGAAATGTTTGAAAATAAACTAATTTCCATGGCTTATAACCTTTTGTAGAAATTATTCTACCTGAATTATGTTCTTTTATTCGTTTATCTATATTCTCTGTATGACCTTTATAAGGTCTTCCATCCAATTCACTTTTTAAAACATAAACAAAATATTCCATTAGTTATCGAATAAAGAATATGCTTATTTACGTCAAAAGTTTTTTAACGATTGTCGAAATAGTTTTTCCTTCAGCAGTTCCTCCTAATTGTGCAGCGGCTAATCCCATAACTTTTCCCATGGAAGCAATACCTGTTGCGCCTGTTTCTGAAATGATTTTAGCGATTATAGCTTCTACTTCTACTTCACTTAATTGTGCAGGTAAGAATTTTTCGATTACTGCAATTTGTGCTAATTCTGGTTCTGCCAAATCCATTCGGTTTTGCTCAGTGAAAATATTCGCACTATCTTTTCTGGTTTTTACCAATTTTTGAAGCAATTTTATTTCATCCGCTTCAGAAATTTCTTCTTTTGAACCCGAGGCAGTTTGTGCTAAAAGCAATTCCGATTTGATAGCTCTTAAAGCCTCTAATGCGATAGTATCTTTGGCTCTCATGGCGGTTTTGATTTCCTCCATGATTTGTGATGATAAACTCATATAAAAGTATGATTTTAGAATTATGATTTTGAAAAACAGTAGTTTCATTTCAATTAAAAATGAACAGCTAACAAAGTCCGCAAATGTAAAAAAAATAAACAAATTGAATATCACACAACCGATTTAAATTAGGAATAAATACATTTTTAAATTCCCATTTCTAATTAAAAAAGACAGTCGTTTTATATACTAAAATAGTATATTTGGTGTCGAAATGAATATCACTTCTCAAATAAAGCAACCCATCATGAATGAAATGGAACTTTTTGAAAAAAAGTTCCATGAATCCATGTCTTCGCAAGTAGCGTTGCTGAACCGAATTACCTATTACATTGTAAATCGAAAAGGAAAACAAATGCGTCCGATGTTTGTTTTCTTGACCGCCAAAATGGTTTCGGCTGGAGAAGTGAACGAAAGAACGTATCGAGGAGCTTGTGTAATAGAACTGATTCATACAGCTACTTTAGTTCATGATGACGTGGTAGATGATAGCAATCGAAGAAGAAATTTTTTTTCTATTAATGCTCTTTGGAAGAATAAAATTGCGGTTTTAGTGGGCGATTATTTATTGTCTAAAGGTTTGTTATTATCTATTGATAATGGTGATTTCGATTTACTTCGGATTATATCGGTTGCAGTACGAGAAATGAGCGAAGGGGAATTATTGCAAATCGAAAAAGCCAGAAGATTGGATATTACAGAGGATGTATATTATGAAATCATCCGTAAAAAAACTGCCACATTAATCGCTGCTTGTTGTGCTTTGGGTGCAAAATCGGTTTTTGAAGAAGAGGAAGCTCAGGTAGAAAATATGCGTAAATTTGGTGAGCTCATTGGAATGGCTTTTCAAATCAAGGATGATTTATTTGATTATACGGATGAAGCCATTGGAAAACCCACTGGTATTGACATTAAGGAACAAAAAATGACTTTGCCGCTTATTCATGTTTTAAATAATTGCAGCTCCAAAGAAAAATCGTGGCTTATCAATTCAATCAAAAACCACAATAAAGACAAAAAACGAGTAAAAGAAGTTATTGCTTTTGTAAAAGAAAATAACGGATTATCCTATGCCGAAGAAAAAATGATTGAATTTCAACAAGAAGCATTGTTACTTTTGAATAATTATCCAAAATCGGCTTACAAAGACGCTTTGATTTTGATGGTTAATTATGTGATTGAAAGGAAAAAATAGACTGTTTCAAAGGAATTTAAATAGAAAGTAAAATAAAATCTCATACAAATTGATTTCAAAAACCACCATAGACACTGTTTTCGAAACTGCTCGAGTTGAGGAGGTTATTGGTGATTTTGTACAATTAAAACGTGCTGGAAGTAATTTTAAAGGGTTGAGCCCGTTTTCGGATGAGCGTTCGCCTTCGTTTATGGTTTCGCCAGCCAAGGGAATTTGGAAAGATTTTAGCTCCGGAAAAGGAGGGAATGCAGTGGCTTTCTTAATAGAACATTCTCATTTTACCTATCCTGAAGCGATTCGGTATTTGGCAAACAAATACAATATAGAAATTGAAGAAACCGAACAAACCGATGCTGAAAAAGCCATAACAGATGTTCGCGAAAGCATGTATTTAGTGTCTGAATTTGCCAAAGATTATTTCCACAACACACTTTTACACGCCGAAGAAGGCAAAGCTATTGGTTTAACTTATTTCAAAGAACGAGGTTTTACTTCTGAAACCATACATAAATTTGCTTTGGGCTATTCTCCCGAAACCTGGGATGCTTTTACCAGAGAAGCACTTGGAAAAGGCTATAAATTAGAATTTCTAGAAAGTACCGGTTTGACAATTCCCAAAGAAGACAGACCTTTCGATCGATTTAAAGGTCGAGTAATGTTCCCAATACAAAGTATGTCTGGGAGAGTTTTAGGATTTGGCGGACGAATTTTAACAAGCGATAAAAAAGCAGCAAAATACCTCAATTCGCCCGAGAGTGAAATTTACCACAAGAGTAAAGTATTATATGGAATTTTTCAAGCAAAGCAAGCCATTGCCAAACAAAATAATTGCTATTTAGTTGAGGGTTATACCGATGTCATTCAGTTTAATCAAGCAGGAATTGAAAATGTGGTGGCTTCGTCAGGAACGGCATTAACACCTGACCAAATAAGATTAATCAACAGATTAACTAAAAACATAACTGTTCTTTTTGATGGTGATGCAGCGGGATTGCGGGCTTCAATTCGAGGAATTGATTTAATTTTGGAAGAAGGAATGAACGTAAAAGTTTGTACTTTTCCTGACGGTGAAGATCCTGATAGTTTTGCTAAGAAAACACCTTATGAGGAATTAGTCAACTATTTAGAAGAAAACGCGAAAGATTTTATTCAGTTTAAAGCCTCTTTACTGATGAAAGACGCTAAAAACGATCCTATCAAAAAAGCGGATTTAATTCGAGATATGGTTATTAGTATTTCTAAAATTCCAGATCGAATTCAACGGGAAATATACATTCAAGAATGTTCCAGAATAATGGATATTTCTGAACAGGTTTTGGTGAGCACTTTGGCACAATTGATTCAAAAAGACATTTCTGAACTTGGAAAAAAGCAAAAACAGGAACAAAAAGCTTTTGAAGTTGTAAAAAATGATGCGCCAATTCAAGTCGAAAAAATAGATATTCTATACGGTTTAGAAAGAAAAATTATAGAAATTCTATTATTATACGGAAATAGAACCGAAGAATTTGAAGACGTTCTTTTAAAAACAAATCAAGAAGGAGAAATTGAACATATGTCGGAAAAGAAGGAGTATAAAGTTTTTCAGCGAATTTATTTGAGCTTACAAGAAGACGAAGTAGAATTAGCAAATCCACTATTTCGAGATATATTTAATAATTTAATATCCTATTTTCATCAAAATGAAAGTTTTAACATCGAACACTATTTAATGCATTTACAGCCTAAATTTGCTCAAGAAGTGACTGATATATTGATGGAAGATGAGCGATTGGTATTGCATAATTGGGAAGGACAAAATATTTTTCCGAAGACAAAAAGTGACTCGATAAGTCAATATGTCTCAGAAACTATTTTAACCTTAAGATGGCATTTAGTTGATAAGATTATAGATGAACTAAAAAATTCTGTATCGGCTGAATCTACTTCAGACAATACAGAATCTTTATCAATGGCAATGGATTATTATAAACTCATCAATTCATTTGCTAAAAAACTAGGAAGAGTTTTATCTAGAAATATCGTTTAAACGATTTCGAGTGTTTTTGCTTTGTTAACCAAATCTACTAAATTAGTAACATTTAGTTTTTGTAAAAGTCTTAATTTGTATGTACTTACCGTTTTTTCATTCAATCCCAAAATAGCGGCGATTTCATTATTTTTTTTACCATCACTCAAATAACGTAAAACTTCCACTTCGCGATTGGATAACTTTCTATACAAACGTTCACTTTTCTTTTGTTTGGCAATCAAGTCAAGATTTCGTTTTACGTTTTCATCCATGATTATTTTTCCTTGATTTACTTTTGTAATAGCTTGACCTAAAGTTTCTAATTTTTCTTTCTTCGACAAAAACCCAGAAACACCTGCTTTAATAGCGTTTGGCGCATATACCTGCTCTGAAAGATCACTGTAAATAATGATTTTTGTTTTTGGAAAATTCTTCAAAATAGATTTAACTTCAAAAATACTTGAAAGTCCATCCATTTCTAAATCTAAAATCAACACATCAACTTCTTTTGTAAGTAAGATATCTCTAATCATTAAAAAACTCCCTACATTGGCAGCTATTGAAATGTTATCATGGTCCTTAAAATATGACTTTACACCATAATGAACAACTGGGTGAGAATCGGCTAAACAAACTTTTATCATAATAGTAAGATTTAAAATAAAACATAAAGTGTAAAAATAACGTAAAATTTACAATTAACTAATTTAACCTGCATAAAAATACAAATTGTTTTAAAATTTATTATATTTTGTGTTACTTTTTTTACTTATCACAGATGTACAAAATTATCTTAATTCAGATGAAATTATACAAACAGGAATTTCATTCATTTTGTGTTTGTTTGCAGCATTCAATTTTTTAAAAATTTCAAAAACAATCTTTTCTCTACCGCTAAAATCGTTAGGTGTTTTCCCTTTCTCATTTTCAAACATAGCCCATTCTAATTCATCGTAACTTGCTCCCAATTGATCTTCATCGGTTCTATCGTCACCAAACAAACCATCCGTTGGAGAAGCCACTAATATTGAATTTGGGATTTTTAAATAAGCACCTAATGCATACACATCTGATTTCATTAAATCTGCAATCGGACTCAAATCGACGCCTCCATCTCCGTATTTTGTATAAAATCCGACTCCAAAATCCTCCACTTTATTTCCTGTTCCGGCGACTAATAAATTATGAATTCCAGCAAAATAATATAAAGTTGTCATTCTAATTCGGGCTCGAGTATTGGCTAATGCCAAATTCACTTTGTCTATATCTTTCTTATTAGGAACTACCTGCCTGAAACCTTCGAAAACCGTTGTTAGATCAACTTGAGCGTTTGTCACATTTGAAAATCGCTTCATCAACTGTTCGATATGCTCTTTGGCTCTATTCACTTGGCTTGGCGCTTGATGAATCGGCATTTCTACACACAAAGTGGCTAACCCGGTTTGCGCACAAAGTGCAGAAGTTACAGCAGAATCTACTCCTCCAGAAATTCCCACAACAAAACCTGCTACTTTTGCGTTTTCAGCATAGGTTTTTAACCAATTTACAATATGCAAGTTTACTTTTTCAACTTTGATTGTGCTATTTTTAGTCATAATTCTTTGAATTTTTAAAAAGTAGGAATCGTATATTTGCAAAAATAAATAATTTATCATCTTTGATAAACGAATCTATAGTAATCTTTTTGAAATAGGAGATTATTTAACATTTATCGACCTTATAGTATATGAAAAAAATAATTTTCGCTTTTTTAATCTTATCTACATTCGTTTCATGCACCAAAAAATCGGAAGTTGAAAAAGAGGTAGAAGCTATTCCTGTTGAAATTGAAGTCATTCGCTTTGACAAACTTTTTTTTGAGACTCCACCAGCAGATTTAAACAAATTAAAAAAGCAATTTCCTTATTTTTTCCCGTCAGGAAATGATGACAGTGTTTGGATAAATAAGATGCAAAATCCACTTTGGCGAGAATTATATTCTGAAGTGCAAAAAAAATATTCCAATTTTGAGCCTATAAAAAAGGAATTAGAATCACTTTTTAAAAACATAAAATACAACTTTCCAGAAACTAAAACGCCCAAAGTGATCACGTTAATTTCTGAAATGGATTATACTAATAAAGTGGTTTATACCGACAGTTTGTTAATCATTTCACTTGAATTGTATTTAGGAAAAGAGCACAAATTCTATGAATTTCCAAATTATTTGAAGCAAAATTTTGAACAGAAACAAATCATTCCCGATGTGGTTACCAACTTTTCTTATAGAAAAATTCCACCAGTAGAAAATAAGAATTTACTAAATCAAATGATTTATTTTGGAAAGCAATTGTATTTAAAAGATTTGCTTATTCCTAACTATTCAGATGCAGATAAAATAGGCTACACTGCCGAGCAAATAATATGGTGTGAGGAAAATGAAAGTTATATGTGGCGTTATTTTATCGAAAAACAAATGCTCTACGATGAAGATCAAAAATTAAACAGCCGATTTATTAACCCTGCTCCATTTTCTAAATTTTATTTAGAAATAGACAATGAATCTCCTGGTCAGGTAGGTTGTTGGCTAGGATGGCAAATTGTTTGTGCTTATATGAAAAACAACGAAGTTCCTGTTCAACAAATGCTAAAAATGAATGCTAAACAACTATTTGAAAACTCAAAATATAAACCTAAAAAGTAATGTCGAATAAAACAGAAATCAAGTTAACTATAGAATTAGACGAAAATCGAGTTCCAGAAAAATTAGTATGGTCTGCAACTGAAGGAGGAATAAACGAGGAGGAAGCTAAATCGTTTATGCTGTTCGTTTGGGACGGAAATGAAAAATCAACAAAAAGCATTGAATTATGGACAAAAGATATGCCTGTGGATGAAATGAAAATTTTCTTTCATCAAACACTATTATCTATGACCGAAACCTTTCAAAGAGCTACAGGTGACGAAAAAATGTCGGCAACAATGAAAGATTTCAGTGATTATTTTGCAGAAAAGTTAGAATTAAAACGATCATAACAGACTTTTAACCCATGGGAAAAATATTTTTTACATTGCTTTTGGCAACTTTTTTATTTTCTTGTGGGCCAAAAAGAATGGGTTGTGGTGCTAAAGGAATTTGTGAAACTTCAAAAAAGAAATTAAAACTGACTTCTAAATTTACTCCTGCATCATATCTATATGTCTGTCATGATAACCCAATAAATACAAAATACCATCCAATCCTAAACTAGAAATAGAAGTTGAAGCATTTTCTTTTACTTTTGGTTTAGCGTGAAAAGCTATCCCTAATCCAGCCAAATTTAACATAGGTAAATCATTAGCGCCATCTCCAACTGCAATAGTTTGGTTAATGTGAATACCTTCCTTTTCGGCAATTGCTTTTAAGTATTCTGCTTTCTTATTTCCATCCACAATTTCACCCAAATATTTCCCAGTAAGTTTACCATTTATAATTTCCAATTGATTTGCATATACATAATCAATTCCTAATTCTTTTTGCAAATAATCTCCAAAATAAGTAAATCCACCAGATAAAATAGCCGTTTTATAACCGTAATATTTCAAGGCTTTCATCAAGCGATGCGCTCCTTTGGTTATTGGTAAATTAATAGCCACATTATGCAACACATCTTCACTCAAACCTTCTAACAAAGCCATGCGTTTTTTGAAACTTTCTCCAAAATCAATTTCGCCATTCATAGCTGATTCTGTGATAGCTCTAACTTGTTCTCCCACACCAACCAATTCAGCTAACTCATCTATCACCTCTGTTTGAATCAAGGTCGAATCCATATCAAAGCATACCAAGCGACGGTTTCTTCTGTACATATTGTCTTCTTGGAATGCAATATCTACATCCAATTCACCAGAAATTTCCATAAACTTGGCAGTCATAATGGTTTTATCAACAATATTTCCTGTTACCGATAATTGTACACAGGAACGAGGATATTCCTCTTTTTCAACTACCGAAACTCTACCCGTTAATCGAATGATAGAATCAATATTCAAATTTTGATCCGACATTATTTTGGTTACCGCTGCCAAATGAACAGCAGTTAAAGATTCTCCCAAAACATTAATTATATATCGTTGTTTTCGTTGCCCTTTGACCCAATTTTCATAATCTGAAATTGTAATAGGAATAAATTTCACTTTAATCCCTAATTCGTATGCTTTAAATAATAAATCTTTCAAAACGGCTGCCGAAGAGGAACTAGCCTTCACCTGAAATAAAATTCCCAACGACAACGTATCGTGAATATCAGCTTGACCAATATCTAAAACAATAGCGTCATAATTAGCTAATATTGCTGTCAAACCAGCAGTTACACCAGGTTTATCCTGACCAGAAACTTTTAATAAAATTATCTCTTTGTCTACTACTGCCATTTTTATGATTTTTTTATGATGAGCAAAAATCGACAAACTATTGTATATAAAAAAGTATATTCTATGTTTTTTTGAAGTGTAATAATTTTTGATATACTTCTTCAAATAAACAAAAAAACCCCTCATCGCTAGATGAAGGGTTTTCAAAAGAAAGGCGACGACATACTCTCCCACAAATTGCAGTACCATCTGCGCAGGCGGGCTTAACTACTCTGTTCGGGATGGGAAGAGGTGAGCCCCGCCGCAATAACCACCTTAGGTTTTTAGCTTAGAGCTGACAGCTGT
>CAMAWK010000026.1 GCA_945861915.1 Flavobacterium psychrophilum
AGCCAAATTTGTTAAGTCCGCGAGGTAGGAATCGGCATTTTCGGTGTCATTTACACAAGCAAATTGATTTTCTTTCACCTCTTTTTCGCCAGCATAGGTTCGGAAATTGACTAATTCGAAATTGTTATTTTTAAACTGTTTTTCATTAAAAAACAAATATAATTTTCCATTTGTAACATAGTTTTCTAGATTTTGATAACTCAAAATTACTTCTATTTGTTGGTCAGGAATTGGATCTGCATTTTTTTGAATGGATAATCCGTTTTGAGTTTCAATTGAAGCAATATCTTGGTAAACCTCATCCGAAATTTCGTTTACAACTACCGTTTTTGGTCTTGTTGCAGGTGGTTTTCCGTTGTCATAATTATTAGTTACAGCCAATTTTGCAGTATATGTTCCTTTGTTTTTATAAACATGTTTGGGTTCGGCTTCTTTGCTATAATGACCATCTCCCATTTCCCATAAATAGGAAAATGAGGGTTTTGGAGCGCCAGCAATAGGAATTAATGGCGGAGTTTCTGGCTTAAATTTTATCGCATTTCTATTTTGATTATAAGTAATAGTGGCTCTTCGGGTTACGGTATCTTTTACTTTAGTTTGTGAAAATGAAAAGATAGATAATAGAACACAAAAAAGAGACAATAGGTTTTTCATATGTGTAAGTTTTGATTTTTAAGCGGTCACATATGTAATCGCCTTTTTACTCATTGGTGTTTGCTTACGCAAACTTGTTGTTAATGGCGATTTCATAATCTTTGGTTTTGATTAAAGTTTAAAAATAGAAAAAAGCGGTGAGCAAATCACCGCTTTTTATAAAATTTTGATTGATATTATTGTATCGCATTGATGGCAGCTACTAATTGAGCTTCGGTTCCTACAGTTGTTTCGGCTAAAGTAAATGTGTAAACATCATTGGCGGCTACAGTAACTGCTTTGATAGCGTATCTCCAATTCCCGTTTTCTTCGGTGGCAAAAATCACGTGACAAGCCAATCCTATTGGAATTTGACCGTAATGTTCGCTAAATAAACCTGTGTTGGAATCATAAGTATCTAATTTTGCTAAGGCGTTTTGACCTTCACCATCGTAAGACAAATAAATAGCACTATTCGTGTTGTCATATCCAGTTGGAGCATCAGCTAGAATAGTAGTTCTTGGTCTTGGGTCGCTATAAAATTTATCCACATTAGTCCATCCAAAGTTTCCAAAAGACACATAATAATTATTCCCTTCGGCAAATACACCATCTTCTTTTCCTCCGTTTGGATTATCAACTGCACGTTCTTCTTCCCAAGCTAAATCTCCGTCAGTATCAATTAGCCCGTTCCACAATGTCATTTCGTTATCTATTCCATCAGTTAAACTAGCTGGTACAATCAAGTTTATGTTGCAAGTAGTAGCTAATTCAACTCCTCCTTGAGTCGCTTTGACAAAAAATTCTCCTCCGGAAATTAGTAAGCCTTGATCTCCATTAGGCATAATTCCCATGGTTGGTTTATCGGTAATTAACATAGTTCCTTTATCAAATAACTCTACAAATTCGATAGCAATTGGACCCGTTGCAGAATTTCCGTTTTTGGTCAAACAGTTTCCATTTATTTTAATTGTTACCCCATTTTCAGAAGTTAAAGTAATTAATCCAGCTCCTGCGGTTGCAGTAAAATTTTGAGTTTGAGCTTCAAGAGCGGCTTCTCTTACGGCTGCAAATTCTGATGCTGTTGCAGGTTCGTTGTTGTTTTCATCTTTTTCGCAACAAATTAATGAAAGTGTTGCTAATGCCAATAATCCGATTTTTTTGAAATTTGTTTTCATAGTGTTTAAAGAGTTTAAATTGTTTGTGTTTAAATTGTTTGTGTTTGATTGTTTTGTGCTTAGGTTTTTTGTTGTGTTCATGATTTCTAATTTTTTAAATTTTTGTTGTTTACTTTTTGTTTTCTGTTGTTATATCAATTAAGGTTTAAAATTGTTACCCCTACTTCAATAAATAATTACCAAAACAGTAATTACAACCATATATCAACTCTGTTTTAAAATTGTTACCCCTTTTTTTACTATTTTCGAAAAAAGTTTTTTTATGGCAACAGCAAACACGCATCCAGACCAAATTTATATTGACGGATTGGCCAATAATGATTCGGCGATTATTCAATCTATTTATAAAAAATTTGTTCCCAAAGTGGTCTCTTATATTAGGAACAATTCGGGAGATAGCGATCAAGCTCAAGATATTGTTCAAGAAATTATGATTTTACTTTTCAATCAGGCGAAAGCCAAAAAACTACAACTAACTTGTCCGTTTGATGCATACTTTTTTTTATTGTGTAAAAGAAAATGGTTAAACGAAATAAAAAAATCTTCGAATAAAGGGGTAACAATAGACGATGATGTACCATCTAATAATGAACCCACTGAACAAATGGTGACAGAAACCGAACTATTCGACGAAAAACAACAACTTTTTGATTTGATGTTTCAAAAACTTGGCGATAAATGCCAAGAGTTATTAAAACTAAGTTTTGTTATTAAATCGATGGAAGAAGTTGCCGAAAAACTCAACGTAACTTATGGTTATGTTCGAAAGAAAAAATCGTTATGCGTTGGACAATTAACCCAGTGGATTCAAGAAACTAATCGCTTTACATCCTTAAAAACGACCTAGCCATGAATGAAGAACGCTACATACAATTTAGTCAATATCTTGACAACGAAATGAGTATTGAAGAGAAAAACACCTTCGAAAAACAACTAGTAGAAGACAGTGAATTTGCCTCTGCTTTTGAAATATTCAAAGAATTGAACGAATATTTAGCTACTAAATTTGGACATGCAACGGAACGAAATGCTTTTAAAGAAAACATCCACTCTATTTCAAAAGCGCATTTCAAAGCTACTAAACCAAAAGTAATTAGTCTGAAATCTTGGCAATATTCGGTGGCTGCTTCGGTGGCAATTTTAGTAGGATTGTTTGTTTTTATGCAAAATAATGACCCAACATTCGAAGAGTATAACCAACACGAAAACGCTTATTTTACTGAAAGAGGAAGTTCTGATGACCAATTGAAAAAAGCGCAAGATGCTTTTAATTCTAAAAATTATAAAGAAGCGGCAACTCAATTTCAATACGTTTTAAAAGAAAAAGAATCCCCAGAAATTCAGTTGTATTTGGCTATTTCACTAATAGAAAACAATCAGTTTCAAAAAGCAGATATCTATTTAATGGATTTAAAGTTGGGTAATTCTGTTTATAAAAATAAGTCTATCTGGTACTTAGCTTTATCCAAATTAAAACAAAAAGAATACAGATCTTGTAAAGAAATTTTGAGATCAATTCCAAAAGATTATGAAGACTACGAACAGGTTGAGGAATTATTGAATGAAATGGATTAAATTTTAACCAAAAAAGGCATTTAGCTTAAATTCCTTTTTTGGTAAGATCGTATATTTGTTGCTTAAAGTAATTTTTATATGGTCATCACTGATACTCACACCCATTTATATTCCAGCGAATTTGACGAAGATCGCACCGAAATGATTCAACGTGCTATAAATGCAGGTGTTTCTAGGTTTTTTATTCCCGCTATTGATTCTGAATATACTCAATCGATGTATGATTTAGAAAAAGATTTTCCCGAAAACATTTTTCTAATGATGGGGTTACATCCCACTCATGTCAAAGATAATTATCTCCAAGAATTACAGCATGTTACAGAAGAATTAAGCAAACGAAAATTCTACGCCATTGGCGAAATTGGAATTGATTTGTATTGGGACAAAACGCATTTAGAAAAACAAAAACAAGCTTTTAGAACTCAAATTCAATTAGCAAAACAATACAAATTACCCATTGTAATTCACTGTCGTGACGCTTTTGACGAAATTTTCGAAATTCTAGAAGCCGAAAAATCAGCCGATTTATTTGGAATCTTTCATTGTTTTACTGGAACTTACGAACAAGCTTTACAATCCATATCTTACAATATGAAACTGGGGATTGGTGGTGTAGTAACTTTCAAAAACGGAAAAATAGACCAGTTTTTAGATAAAATTGATATAAAACACATCGTTCTCGAAACCGATTCTCCTTATTTAGCACCCATTCCGTATCGAGGAAAAAGAAACGAAAGTTGTTTTATAGTCAATGTAGTAGCTAAATTAGCTGCTATTCATAATCTGCCTCCCGAAGAAATTGCGAGAATAACTACCGAAAATTCTAAGGCTGTTTTTGGAATTTAATCCCATTTTTTTTGTTCATTTGTTCTACTAAAAAAAACAGAAATATGTCAAAATTTGATGCTATTCGTCCATTTTATGATGCCGAAGTAAATCAAGCCATTGTAGAATCCTTGCATCATCCGATGATGAAAGCTTTGATGAATTTTACTTTTCCAGAAACTGAGGACGCCGTTTGGATGGAACAGCTGAGAAAAACACATTCTATTCGTGATTTTCAGTGCAATTTTATTTACAACTCTGTTCAAAAAGTATTGGAAAAAACCTCTGAAGGATTGACTACTTCGGGTTTCGAAAAGCTACAAAAAAACACTTCTTATTTGTTTATTTCCAATCATCGTGATATTTTGTTAGATACTACTTTGCTAAATGCTGCATTATTTGAGCATGGATTGGTAATGACGGCTTCGGCAATTGGCGATAATTTGGTTAAAAAAACATTTATCAAAGTATTAGCCAAATTGAACAGAAATTTTTTGGTACAACGCGGTTTAACACCCAGAGAAATGCTCGAAAGTTCTAAGTTGTTGTCTGAATATATTGGGCAGTTATTAATGCGTGAAAACCGTTCTGTGTGGATTGCGCAAAGAGAAGGAAGAACCAAAGACGGAAATGATGCCACGCATGCTGGTGTTTTAAAAATGCTTGGAATGGGTTCGGTTGAAAAAGATGTGATGAATTATTTTAAAAAAATGAAAATAGTTCCCGTTTCTATTTCCTATGAATATGACCCAACAGACGCTATGAAAATGCCTCAAATCTTGGCAGAAGCGAATCAAGAGATTTATATCAAAGAAAAGAACGAGGATTTTGTTACTTTAATGCAAGGAGTTTTGGGACCAAAACGAAGAATTCATATTCATGTAGGTGATGTTTTGAATAAAGAAATAGAATCTATTAAAACCGAATTTGATAATTCGAATAAACAAATACAAGCTTTGGCGCAAGTGATTGATGATTCTATTTTGAGTAATTATAAACTTTGGCCTACTAATTTTATTGCTTCTGATATAGTAAACCAAACCAATTCTTATTCTCATTTGTATTCCGAAAATGAAAAATCGCTATTCGAACGCCGATTAGAAATGCGGATCGATCATGAAAACCCGTTGGCATTGCAAAGTTTCTTGGCAATGTACGCCAATCCTGTAGCAAATAAGCTAAAATATGAAACGGTAGACTAAAACCATTCCTATTTTTATCAATTGATAGTTGTTTAGGTAAAAAAGGAGGAGGTCGTTTTGTAATAGTCGTTTTTTTTCGTGTTCTTTGCACACCAAAATAAATAGAGAGGTGGCCGAGTGGCTGAAGGCGCACGCTTGGAAAGCGTGTATATGGCAACATATCGAGGGTTCGAATCCCTTCCTCTCTGCTAGTAGAAATACAAATGGTTACAAAACCCACTAAATTCAACAATTTAGTGGGTTTTTTCGTTTTTTGGATAGTCAAATTATTCATTTAATCTCAAAGTTATGGTGTCTTTCGAGGTGTCACTAAATTATAAAAATTTAAGTGACACCTCTCACAGAAAACCATCAGTACAGCAAGGTGTTCAACAACATATTCAAAATATGTACATCTTGTTTGTAATTATTAGAAAATTTAAATTTAATAATAACTAAAAGGTTACCACTTATGAACACTACTGTATCAATTCTCTTTTACATCAAGAGATCAAAAGTCAACAATGAAGGCATTTGTCCTATTTATGCAAGAGTTACAATCCAAGCCAAACGATTTGAGTTTAGTGCTAACAAGTATGTAAATCCAGAGAAATGGTCGTCAGAAGGCACCAAAGTAAAGGGCACTAATGAAGAAGCTAGAACAATAAATAGCCATCTAGATTATTTGAAAAATCAAATTTTAGAAGCTGAAAAAAGATTGTTTAAAAAGGACATCCAAGTTACATCTGAAAATTTGAAGAATGAATTATTTGGAATTACTGAAACTAAACGTATGCTCGTTCCCATTTTCGAAGACCACAACAACAAAATTAAAGAACTGGTTGGCAAAGAATATGCCCCAGGAACATTAGAACGCTACAAAACTTCGTTGAGTCATACTAAAGAATTTCTGCAATGGAAATATAAAGTTTCCGATATTGAGATAAACAAAATAGATCATGCCTTTGTTAGCGATTATGAATTTTGGTTAAGAAGTGTTCGGAATTGTGCCAATAATACAGCGGTTAAATATATTAAAAACTTCAATAAAATAATTAAAATTTGCCTGGCTAATGATTGGCTAGACAAAAATCCGTTTGCTAACTATAAATCGAAAGTTAAAGAAGTCGAGCGAGTTTATTTAACTGAAGAAGAAATTCAAAGAATAATTGAAAAAGATTTCAAAATAGAAAGATTGTCTTTGGTACGAGATATATTCCTTTTTAGCTGCTTTACCGGCTTGGCATATATTGATGTGAAAAACTTAACAAAGTCGCATATAAGTATCGGTATAGATGGCGAGAAATGGATTTTTACACACAGACAGAAGACCGAAACAGCCTCTAAAATTCCTATACTTTCAGTAACACAAATGATTATTGACAAATATGAAAACCATCCACAAAGCAATAATCAAGATAAACTATTACCAATTTTGACCAATCAAAAAATGAATTCTTACTTAAAAGAAATAGCTGCCGTTTGCGATGTTGAAAAAGAATTAACCTTTCATATTGCTCGACATACTTTTGCAACGACTGTAACGCTTACAAATGGTGTTCCGATTGAAAGTGTAAGCAAAATGCTAGGGCACAAAAACCTTCGAACAACCCAACATTATGCTAAAATTCTAGATAGAAAAGTGAGTGAAGATATGAAGATGTTGAGAGACAAATTCTCAATTAAAAGAGTAGAAAAAGATCAAAAAATAAATTAAATCAATTTTAAGATTTGGATATTTTAGGTTTGTTTTTTTGAATTAAATCAAAATTTATAAACCTAAAACACCCAAAAAATGAACACAAAATTTAAACAAACGTTATTTGAATTAACAGAACAATTAAATTTTATCAATCTAGAAATGGATGATTTAATAGTAAAGTCGGTAAAATCAATTGAAATAACATTAACGGCAATAAACCATCTTAAAAAGCAATTTCTTAAAAACAAGACAATTAGCACAGATACTGAAATAGATTTCTTCAAAAACATTAAACCCAAATTTACCTCTCTTTCTATATATCATAACACAATATTAAAAATTGAAACAAAAATGCCACATGGTGGAGAAAAAATAGCAAAAAAATACCTCAATAATGAATTAAAAAAGCTAAAACGGTTCTTCGACAACAATTTAGATTTTTATAATTACCACAGAACAGGAAGTAGTTTTCTCGATTTCAAATATTTTGTTAGAGGAAATTATGATATAAAATTACGTTTGGATAGTTATTATTTTGAAACCGATCATAACTTTTCAACATCACATGATTTTAAAGTGGCTAAGATTCTTGCCTATGATTTAGTACAGGTTTATTTGGAAACTAAAATTCTACAAATGAGCAAGAGGGATTACAAAGAAAAATCACAACTTGAACCGAAAGGGAAAATTATTTGGACAGGTTCAAAAGTGTCTTTAACCGAAATTTTATATGCTTTTCATACCAAAGGAGTTTTCAATAACGGAGCTGCTGAATTAAAAGAAATTGCAATCTATTTTGAAGAAATATTCCATATTGATTTGGGTCAATACCGTAGAACATTCCTTGAGATAAGGGAAAGGAAGTCTGACAGAACAAAATTTTTAAGTACTCTGGAAGAGGTCTTAACTAAAAGAATGGATGAAACGGATGAAACTTTTTAATTCCCATCTCAATTATTTTTAATTATTCCCAACGGGGTTCAAGTTGTGATTTAAAACAAATCAAAATGTACAATTTTGTATCATAACAATCTAAAACGACACATTATGGCAATTGAAGTAATTACTCGAGAAGATCTGAATGAATTTCGTTCACTTCTTCTTTCCGATTTAAATGCAATGTTTAATTCAAAACAACCACAGCCAAAACAATGGCTCAAATCTAGTGAAGTTCGAAAGTTATTGAATATCTCTTCAGGTACTTTACAAAATCTTCGAGTAAACGGGACGATTACTTATACTAAAATAGGTGGAATTCTATATTATTCGAACTCCGATTTACAAAAACTCTTAGAATCAAACAAGGTGGAAGCAACACCTAATTTATTCAATCCAAAATGGCTAGTGAGATGAATTACATAAAACATCTCACAGGTTTTTTTGATAAAGTTGCAAAAGACAGATTACTAAATCCAACACATGTAAGCTTGTACATGTCATTGTTTCAATTCTGGAATTGCAATCGGTTCAAAAATCCAATTAGTATATCACGTGATGAAGTAATGCGAATTAGTAAAATTAGTTCTAAAGCAACTTATCATAAGTGTCTAAAAAACCTCCATTCACTAGGTTACATCAACTACGAACCGTCCTACAATCCATTCAAAGGAAGCCACGTTTACCTATTCAATTTTTCAGATGATTTAAAACCAATTCTAAAAAACGAAAAAACAACAATACCAAAAAATGAACCTGTTCTTGAACTAGTCAATGAACAAGTAGTGAACAAGTTCTGTACCAGTAGTGAAACAGGTACTGAACAAGCTCTAGTACCATATATAAACAATACAAACATACCAAACATTTCAAACGATTTAAAGATTGTAAACTTGGACAAGCGAGCAAAAAATTTTGAAAATGATGATGTTTTTTTTAAAAGTGAGACCGTTGAAAAAAAAGAAAAAAGTTCCGCGAAAAAAGAAAATGATATTGTGCCAGTGATAGAAAATGTCAAAGTCTATTTTCTAGAACAAAACTTTCCGGAAGTAGAAGCCATCAAGTTTTTCAATTACTTCTCCAGCAACGGTTGGTTAGTCGGTGGTAAAACCCCAATGATCGATTGGCAAGCAGCAGCACAAAATTGGATATTAAACGCACCTAAATTCATTTCAAATGGACAACCCAGCAGAGCAAAACATCTCAACACAGGAGCAGACAAAGACTATTCAGAGCCATTATAGTTACAATGAAGTAATTGTTTGGCTTGAGAAAAAAGGGATTGAATTATATGGTAATCATTTCAAAATGTTTGAAACTGATTATCCAATAATTTACAAACTCATTGCTTATTTTCTCAAAGACGAAGTAACTTGTTTTCAATACAACATAAACCTCAAGAAAGGAATTTTACTTTCTGGTCCGATCGGCTGTGGTAAAACATCGCTAATGAATTTAATGAAATACCTAACACCAACCGAGCATAAATTTTTCGTAAAACCGTGTCGAGATATAAGCTTTGAATTTATTCAGGAAGGCTACCAAATTATACACAAATATAGTGTTGGCAAACTCTACCAATCCGAACCCAAAACAATATGCTTTGATGATTTAGGAACAGAAAACAACTTAAAATATTACGGAAACGAATGTAATGTGATGGCAGAAATTCTATTAAGTCGCTATGATATTTTTATCACTAAAAAAATCCAAACTCATATTACAACTAATCTTTCTGCAAGTGAAATTGAGAATCTTTATGGAAATCGTGTAAGAAGTCGAATGCGAGAATTATTCAATTTAATAGCTTATGATAGAGGTTCAATAGACAAACGAAAATAAATTTCACATATGAAAAAAGCATACGTCAATCGTCATTGCTGTAGAAGTTAGTTATTTCGGCATCAAAATTAACTTTAATAAATTTTGCTACTATACAAAACAACAGCCAAAATTATACATTAGAAAGAAACTATTTGGAGAAATATATAAAAAGCTTCAAGAAAAAGTTAAAAATACATCTTTGAAGAGAAAATATTTTGATGTAAAAGTGATTTGTAAATATTAAAATCAATTAGCCTCTTTGTTCTTTTGCATAATAACCTCAACAAACAATTGATCTACATTGGTTTTGTAGTTTCTTTTTTTTGTGAAATTTAAGTGTTTTATACTTCCAAGAGTAGAATTATTTTCTATTTTATTTAGCAATGCTAGAGAACCATTAAATGAACCTTCTAATGAAAAAATATAGCTGGTGGTGGTAAATTCTTTTTCGGAGATAATGTGAGGTTCTTTAAAATCTATAATTTTAAGTGATAAAGAATCACTATAAATAGTAAGCTGTTTCAACAAATCGTTTTGAAAAGATTCAGAAACGGTTATTTTAAAATTAGACAATAATAAATCCAGTTGTTTTTCTTTTTGGTTTAATTGATGGGTCAATTTTGGAATGCTATTATTTTCAGTTAACATTTCTCTTTTGGAATCATACTCTTTGTAATACGCTATCGTATTCGAAATTGCAAAAGAATAGCAAATATATAATGCGATGAGAAAACCAAACAGCAGCAATTTGTTTTTTCTATTGAGTCTCATATTTATTTCAAGATTACTTTAATAGAAAATTCCGTTTCATTTAGCTCATTTTTTCCAAAACGAGAAATAATGACCTGATCTATCCACTTTAATTGTTCAATTGCTTCAACCCAATTTGTGAAACCACTATTATTAATAGTAGTTCCAGAAAGAGTGATTATTTTTTCTTGAGTTAGAATAGGCTCTTTTGGTTTTATCGTTTTTTCTAATGGATTGTACATTAACTCAGTTAACAAAATAGAAGAAGGAATCCTCTTCGTAATTTCGTTAATAAAAAGTGAACTTTGGGAGGAGGATACTGCTATAATATTTTTTGCTTTTTGCTCTTTCTCTTTAATACGTTTTTTTGTTTTCAATATTTCTTCAACAGAGAATTTACCCAAAATTAAATTTTCACTAGCTTCTTGAGCTAATTTGAAATAGTGTGTGAAAATAAAAAAGTTAATTACCAAAATAGCTAACAAAGCACCAATCGTAATTTTTATGCCTTTCAAAAAGAAACTTTGTTGATTGTAATTTTCATAAAGCTGACCGCTGTAATTTATTAAATTTCCAGTATTTGTTGTACTATTGAATAATAAGCGCAATATACCTGCAAAAGCCAATAAATTACTGCCTTGAATCTGTAGTCCGTTTATATAGTAATTCGATTCTATTGTTACTGAATTTGACTTAATGATTTGATTATCTTCAACAAAGGAAATCGTTTGATGATTTGTATTTAATTCCTTTTCTTCGGAATAATTTATAATTTCGGCAATAGAACAGACTCCGAGACTTATTCCTGCAATGGATATTTCCTGTTTACGATAATTAGACAACAATTCTTCGATATATATTTTTCTACTTATAGCTATAATGGACTTGGTTTTTAATCTCCATATTTCAAAGTAAAAATCATCCCAATTAGTATTAGGAAATCCTTTATTTAGTAACTTTTCGTCTGAAAAATCAATCCCCGTTATTTCTTTATGAAGTACTTGATTAGTGTTAACAACAAGAAAAAGAGGGATGTTTTTGCTACATTTTTCAGAAAGTTTTTCTGAATAGGATATTTTGTCTTTTTTAAAAATTACGAGTTCTCCTTTTTTCTTTTCAACTAATAACAAAGCAATTTTTTCTTCATTATTCAAAGAAAAGTGTTCAATACTATTGTATTGTTTGCCAAGCAAAAAACTTTTTAAAGAAGGTAAAATCATTAGTAAATTACAGTTGGTTTAATCAATACTGTTAATTTTTTCTTAGAATCTTGGCGCGTTCTAGAGCTAAAGAACCATTTAATTATTGGGATTCTTGATAGCAACGGAACT
The DNA here is from genome assembly GCA_945861915.1 of Flavobacterium psychrophilum. GTDB lineage: Bacteria > Bacteroidota > Bacteroidia > Flavobacteriales > Flavobacteriaceae > Flavobacterium > Flavobacterium psychrophilum_E. The sequence goes on from CAMAWK010000026.1 coordinate 11,936, forward strand.
CCTGACCCTGAATCATTTTTAGTTGATTCTTCGAGACCTCCTAAAACTATTAAATCTTGATCCTTCACACGAATAATAGAAGTAAATTCTCGTGAGTTAATTCCAGGAGGCGCATCTGCATCTACTTTCTGACCGTTAAAACTAGATTGTATTACTTTGATATCCATGGTTATTTGTCCATCTCCAGAGACCAAAGGCATGATTGAAACCGATAATTCTGCATCAATAGATTGGTAATTTTTTACTTCCGAAGTTTGTGGAATTTGTGAACCATAAAAATTTTGATTGGTAACCACATAATAAGTAGTTTCCCCTATGGATAAAAAAGCTTTGTGTCCGTTTAAGGTTGATAATCTAGGGGAAGAACGTATTTTTAAATTTCCATTAGTTTCCAATGCTTTGAGGTTAACAAAAAAATTAGGAACAACCTTTCCAATATTCAAAGAACCAAACCCACTAAATCCATCAAGAATACTGTTAATGGTTTGAGCTCCTAAATTAATATCTGCATTTGGAAATACAGTTCCAGAACTAGTAAGGGCTTTGTCCCCAATTCCAGCACTAATTCCAGTTTCAACAGTAGCACTTTTGTTTACTTCTAAGAGCATTACTTCGATGAGGATTACTGGGACGGCTTTGTCAATATACTTAATAAATGATTCAAAACGTTTAATATTAGCCTCTGGACCATTAACTAGAAAACTATTCAATTCTTTGTCAATTTTGATGTCTAAGTCTTTTTTTATTTCGTCTGGAATAATCGTTAAAATAGATTCAGAAGTTGATGTACTTGTTGAGGAATTGTTGCTGGAGTCATAATTGTTGTTTTGTAATCCGCCATTGGAGGAAAATCTGCCTTCTTGCGAGCTGTTATTAGAAAAATTATTAAATGAATTAGTGGTATTTAATCGCCCTGAACTTCTACTACCCCCACTTGAAGAATCACCCAACAATTCAATTGAACGATGTTGTAGAGTAATAGACCTAATGTTTCTAACAACCAACTGGTTTTTAGTGCCAAAATAATAGATGGCGCCATTTTTCATATAAGTAAAGTAATCTGGCGTTGTAGATGAGGAATTCTCATTATTATATTGAGATTGTCCACTAGTATTTGTTGTTTTTAAATCTGTTTTTATTTCGAATATTTTATTAAGTAATGCATCAAACGAAATATTTTTCGCTTTAACAGTAGCATTTCCAGCGTTTTCTAAAGGGCTAGAAATAAACATATCCAAATCTAATTCATGACCAATATCATAGACAATACTAGAAATAGGTGTGTTTTCAAAATCCACATCTAGTATTTTTTTGTTTGCATCCACTACTGCGAAGAAAAAATTTGATTTTCTGGAACGTTGGGGTTTGTTTTGGCGAGCGGCAGTTCCACTTTTATCAATATTATTTTCATTTGAATAACTACCTTCTAACTGATCGAATACATAAAAATTATCCCTTGATTTGGTAACAACGAGATTATTGGCAAAGGCTAATTTATTTAACGCAGCGTCAAAAGGCATCTCTTTAACGTAAAGGGTCAAGAGTTGCTTTTCCAATCCAGGAGCAAAAACTAAGTTTTTCCCACTAACATCCATAATTTTTTTTAAAACGTTATATAATTTATCATCTTTCAAATCAAGCGAGATTAGACCTTCAGCGACATTGTATTTCACATCAATTGATTTTTCAATTGGGATTTCAATAGGTTTTTCATACTTTTTAATCGAAAGTATGTTGCCTGAAAAATCTATAGTTAAATTATATTCTTTACAAAGAAAAAGTAATAAATCCCCAACAGTTACATCAGTAAAGTTATTAACTATGTTTATCTCATTAAAATTAGAGGCCACACTGAAATTTAATTTATGTACTTCAGCAACAGCCAAAAGAAAACTAGAGAGCGAAGCTTCCTTAATATTTATATTAACTTTTTCAGATAGACCTGGTGCTTCTGTATTAATAGCTTCAATGTTATTTTTAAGCTGTAGGATTCTATTTTCTTGAGAAAAAACAAGTTGAAAAAGAAATAAAGTTAGAACTAAGGTTAGTTGTTTCATAAATAATGTCAAATTGAATTGTCAAATATAAGTTTATATTAAAGTAGTAACGAAAAAACTTCATCGATTGACGTCGTTCCCTCTTTCACTAACATTAAAGCATTTTTTTTCAAAGTAAAGATTTTTTTTTCCTCAATATAATGGTCTATTGCCAATTGATTGTTTTTAATCAGCATAGAAAGTTCGGTGTCGATAGGAAGAATTTCATAAATAGCCTTTCTTCCTGAATAACCGGTATGATAGCAATGTTCACAACCCACAGCCTCATAATGAGTTTTTAAATCCTTAGGCATTTCAAATCCTGTAGGGAATAAATCTATTGTAATTGTTTTTTTTATTTTGCAATGAGTACACAGTTTTCGAACCAAACGTTGAGCTACACTTAGAGTAAGTGTACTAGCAATTAAAAAGGAAGGAATACCCATATCAATAAGTCTAGAAACAGTAGCCCAAGCCGAATTGGTATGAATAGTTGACAAAACAAGATGCCCTGTTAAGGCAGCTCGAATTGCCATGTTTGCGGTATTTACATCGCGAATTTCTCCAACCATAATGATATCAGGATCTTGTCTTAAAAATGTTCGAAGGGTAGTAGCGAAATCAAGTCCAATATTTTCACGTAACTGTACTTGATTAATCCCTTCAAGAGTGTATTCAATTGGATCTTCCACAGTTAATATATTTGTATTTGGAAGATTTAGGTTTTTTAAGGTAGCGTATAAAGTGGTTGTTTTTCCAGAACCCGTTGGTCCAGAAATAAGGACTATGCCATTTGGTTTTTTGATGTTCTCCAAATAAGTAACTAATTCGTTTTCAGTAAAGCCAAGAGCATTAATATCAATATGATTAGTATCTTTACTCAAAATACGCAACACTACTTTCTCACCATGAAGCGTAGGCAATATGGAAACACGAATATCAAAATCATCAATGTCCGTAACAATAGTAATTCGACCATCTTGAGGCAATCGCTTCTCTGAAATATCAAGTTGCGCCCTTATTTTTATTTTGTTGATAAGAATAGGATATTCTTCTATGGGAATATGAAATTGTTCTTTTAACTTTCCATCCAAACGAAAACGAACACGAGCATTTTTTTCATAGGGTTCAAAATGAATATCACTACTTCCTATTTCTTTGGCATTTAAAACAATTTTCTCCAAAAAATCAACTGTATACTGTAAGTTAGAAACCGTATTAGAAATTGATTTTCGATAGTTAGTACTTAAATACCTATTAATATTTTCTGTGGTTTCTTGCACCAATTGAGTAGGAAATCCTAATAATATAGATAATTCCAATCCTAAACTATCTAGATCAACCGCATCTGTTTTAAAGATAAGTTTCGCTCCAATTTTCTCCACTGGAATAACCCTATAATGATACGCTTGTTCTGATTGAATAAGTTGTTGAATGGTTATAGGAATGTTAAAATCACTCATTTTTAATAGGCGTATAAAAAGTTAAACTCATAAAAAAAACTAATTCCATATACCACAGCAAAAAATAACGACATATATCCAGCAAGAGGAACTGATTTATAAGTTTGTGTTTCCGAATTTTTGATTACTAAATGTAATACTAAAGAAAACACCAATGAAAATACAAAAAGAATTTGAAAGGAAATTATTGAAAAAGAAAAGGCGATAAAAACAAAAAACAACAAATCACCTAAACCAAAAACTTCTTTTAATAAAGATTGATGCAATTTTAATTTCGCATACAAATAGCAAACTAAAAGTAAACTAAAAACAAATCCTAAATTAAAACCTGAATTGATTAATGCAAAACGAATAGGTACAAATTCTACTTGTAAAAAAAACACCAAAAATCCAATAATAGGATAAAGAAACCAATATACTTTTCGCTCTTTATAGTCTTGTAAAAAAACAAGAAAAAAAACACCCAATAATAGTATCTTCAAAAACCACATCAATCAGCAATAATTTGTTTAGGGAGTCCATTGTGATCTATCTCCCAAACATTAAAAACACCATTCCCGTTAAAATCTGTAATTGCAGTAGCTTTTACTTTAAATTCAGAATTCGAAGATTGCACAATTTCATAAGCATAATTGGCACTACCGTTCTCTTTTACCGTTTTAGGAACTTCAAAATCCAATTCGGCAAAATCTGAACTGTATTTCGAGTACATAAAATAATATTGTTTTTCAGCATTAAAAATTGCTTTTAACTGCACTTGAGCCTCAACACTTTTAGCTTTCGTAATTAAAGGCATCAAATTGGGCAATGCAATTAGTAATAAAATACCAATGATAGCTAATACAATTAGCATCTCTTGAAGATTAAAAGACGGTATCTTTCTTAAAATATATTTTCTCATAATTTATTTTGCTATCAAAACCAACAAATATAACAAAATATTTTTGTAATAAAAAAATGATTTTTTTGTAATATATTAACTTTTTTTTCATAGTATTGTAAGAAATATAATTATTTAAAATAAATGAAAAAATTACCCATTATCCTTCCTGCTCTAGCTATTGTACTCTCGTTAATCGCTCTCTTCTTTTCAAAATCCAGTTCACAATTAGTCTATGTAGATGTGAACAAACTCATCGAAGGCTATAGTAGAACCAAAGTAGCCAAGGCAGAATTTGATAAAAAAGCAACCACCATGAAAAGCAATATTGATTCACTCATGACAGGTTGGCAAAAAGAATTACAAGCCTATGAAAAAGAAAGAGTCTCTATGTCACCAAAAGAGCTCAAATTAAAACAAGAATTATTACAAAACAAACAACAACAAATCAATGGCTACCAAGAAGCCATTCAGAAAAAAATACAAGAAGAAGACAAAAAAGTAACCCAAACCGTGATTAACGACATTAATGATTACATCAAAGAATACGG
>CAMAWK010000027.1 GCA_945861915.1 Flavobacterium psychrophilum
CCCAGCTACGAAATCATGATGGACGAATTGCGGGATTATCGTTTTTATACCGAAGACATGTTGCATCCTAACCAAACGGCTATTGATTATATTTGGATTCGATTTTTTGAAAATTATGTAGACGAAAAAGAATTTCAAACCATGCAAAAAATTTGCGATATTCAAAAAGCACTTTTGCATAAACCATTTAATCATTCATCTGAAAAGCATCTCAAATTTCTTGAAAATCTAAACCAAAAGATAACTTCTATTGAAGAAAAAATGCGAAATATAGAGTTTAAATAGCGTTTACTTTCTAATTTCTCCCTTTTTTTTATCAAAGCCATACGGGCAATGGCGGCAACCACTTTTACAGCAATAGCCTCTTTTTAAATGGTGTTTTTCGGTAAAGCACTTGTATCCTTCGGGAGTAAGATAAAAATCTTCGCCTTCTATTAAACTATTTTCGTTACTTTGGTCATTCATGGTTGCAAATTTATACAGTTTATAACAGATGTTTTATATTGTTACTAAATATTTATTCCCAAAATCGTATCGAGGCTTTGCTTTGTTTCCTTTTGTATTTATAAAATACAAATCAGATAAAAAAAATCCTGTTTTTATCAACCACGAAAAAATACACCTTCGCCAGCAACTCGAATTGCTGATTTTGCCTTTTTTAATATGGTATGTTTTAGAATTTGTTTTTAGACTCATCCAATATAAAAATTGGGATTTAGGGTATAGAAATATCAGTTTTGAAAGAGAAGCATACCAAAATGAAAAAAAACTGGACTACCTCGAAAAAAGAGCAAATTTTGAATTTATAAATTACATAAAAATAGTAATCAAATAAATTATTTAATAAAAAAACAGAAAAATATTACTTTTCATGTAAAAAATCTGTTTAAATGCAATTTTTATCGATAAAATACATTATTTGATTTTTTTTGTTTAATATTGCTAAACCAAATTAGATAAAATGAAACCTATTAATTGTAAATCAAGAGTTATTATGACTTTCATTGTAGGGTCAATAGTATTATTTTTTAACCAATCATTGGCTCAAGTGGGGATCGGTACCACAACTCCCCTCTCTACGTTTGAAGTAAATGGATCAATGGGTCAAACCATCACTACTGTTTCTTCTGATTTAACATTAGATACTTCGCATAATGTAATAGTTTCTAATAATGGTTCAGTTGCCAAAACTATTACTCTTCCTTCTGCTATCGGGATTAAAGGTCGTGTTTATACTATTAAAAGAAGTGAAACTAGCACTGCAAATAGTACGATTGCAACTAGTCTTTCTCAAAAAATTGATGGCGAATTGAGTTTCCTATTAACACAATCAAAACAATATATAACACTAATTAGTGATGGAGCCGATTGGAAAATTATTGGAACTTCTGTACCGCAAACTCCAGTTGGAGAACTCAGTTATTTCAGTACAACTGGAACAGTAATTTCGACAAACGCATCAACTACAGATGGAAGTTCTAACCTGTTTTTTTGCAATCCAGTTACAACCGTTTCCGCAAATAGTGTAGACTTTAGCTCCTCAGAAAATGGAAAACTTAAATATATAGGAGCAACTAAAAAATCTTTCCGAATAACAGCTACAGTATCAGCTTCGACTAACGCTTCTGGATCTTATATTTTTCAATTAAAAAAAACAAATGGTAATTTTCTACCTACTTCCAGAGTGATTGAAAAACTTCTAGTTTCGGAAGAAAAAACAGCGAGTTTACAAGCTTTGGTAACTCTTGACCCCAACGACTCAATCGAACTTTGGGTAGGTAAAATTGGCGAAACAGGAAGTGTTACTATTAAATCCCTCAACCTTTTTGCTTCAGGATTATGAAATCGGAAATAGGATATAAAATAGGGTTCAGTATTGTGTTATTTCTAGTTAACACTCTAGCAATTGCACAACTATTTGTAGGTTCAAATTCGTATGTTTATACAAGTAATCAGGTTGTTTTTATCGAAAAAGATTTAGAACTCAATAGTCCAACAAGTAATTTCTATTTAAGAGATAATGGACAATTAATACAAGGAACAACTAGTTCAGGAGCAAATAAAGGCAACGGAAACTTATCGGTTTTTCAAGAAGGAAATGCTAACAATTTTCAGTTCAATTATTGGTGTTCCCCAGTTGGAAATAGTGAAACGCTCACTTCTGAAAATACTCTTTTTGGAATAAAACAACTTGGAATTCCTACTTCGCTAACCGAATCCATAGCTGCAATTTTATTACCGGCTAACATTTATGACGGAACGGCTTCACCGTTAAAAATCGCTCCTTATTGGGTTTATAAATTCACCAACAAAACCACTTATTCTGACTGGACTCAAGCAGGATCGACCATGACAATCGCTCCTGGTGAAGGATTCACCATGAAAGGGAGTTCAGGAACCAATTCAATCACAATAAATGGTGTTAAAAATAATCCTGACGGAAATCACCAGCGGTATGACTTTAGAGGAAAACCGAATGACGGAACCATTTCGATTCCAGTTTTACCCAATGAATTAACACTAACTGGAAACCCCTATCCATCGGCTGTAAATCTTCAAGATTTTTTAAATAGCGAAACCAATTGCACAGGAATTGCCTATTTCTGGCAACAAGATAAAACTCAAAACTCTCATTTTATAGCTGATTACAAAGGCGGTTATGCTACTTATTCTGGCGCAAACATTTATGTTCCCGCTCCATTTTATCAATATGATGGCTCTGGAAATGCCATTACAACTTTAAATAGTAATGCTACTCTTTACGAAAGAAAGTACACTCCTATTGGTCAAGGTTTTATGATAAAAGGACTCCAAAAAGGAACTGTTCAAATGAAAAACAACTACCGAGTATTCGTATCTGAAAGTCCAGCAAATTCTTCACAATTTGAAAAGAGATCTAATACAGAAAAGACATCTAATGCAAACACAAATTCTTTAATTCGATTTAATACTTTATTAAATAATGGACCGATTAGCCAAACTATATTAGCTTTTAATCCTCAATATACTGATGGAATAGACCGATCAAAAGACGCTTCCTCACTCCATAATAATCCTGCAAATGTCTATTTTTTAATTGGTGGAAAAGAATATGTAATCAATTCTTTGGCTTTTGACAGTAACAAAAAAATACCTATCGGTTTTAGAAATGTTTCACAGGCAAACTATAAAATTACAGTGAATGAAATAGTAAATTTGCCAGAAGCTGAAAATGTCTATTTACACGATAAAACAACCGATTTGTATCATGATATAAAAAACAGTTTTTACGAACTTACTTTAGCCGCTGGTACAAATAATACTCGCTACGAAATCACATTCAAAAACAATACTTTAGGTACTGATGAAGTACTAAAAAAAGACCTTTTTCTGTTTCAAAATAATACCGAAAAAATGCTAAATGTGAGCAATCCAACACAAAAAGAATTAGGCACAATCAATCTTTACGACATTGTGGGACGATTGATTTTTCAGAAAACGGATTTAGGAAATGAATCAATCCTTCAAATTTCAACTTCAAATTTAAATGACGGAATTTATATTGTTAAGTTGACAGCCGAAAATCAGCTAGAATTAAGTAAAAAAATTATAGTTAAAAATTAACTATTTTGAATCAGCCGCTATTATTATCGCTCCCAAAAGGAATTTCAGTGTTTTTCAAGCGAGAGGATTTAATTCATCCTTTTGTTTCAGGCAACAAATTTCGAAAACTAAAATACAATTTACTACAAGCAAAAACCGAAAATAAGTCTAGTTTACTCACTTTTGGAGGTGCATTTTCAAACCATATTGCCGCTGTTGCTTATGCTGGAAAAGAGAATGGTTTCCAAACCATTGGAATTATTCGAGGCGATGAATTGACAGAAAAAATAGCCTCTAATCCGACCTTACAATTTGCTCAAGATTGCGGAATGCATTTAGAATTTGTAACGAGAGACGAATATCGTCAGAAAAATGAAGTTGCTTTTTTGGAGAATTTAAAAAACAAGTTCGGTAATTTTTACCTTATCCCTGAGGGAGGAACCAATGAACTAGCAATAAAAGGCTGCGAAGAAATTTTAACTGCGCAGGATTCCGATTTTGATTTTATTTGCTGCGCTGTGGGAACTGGCGGGACAATTTCGGGTCTCATTAATAGCGCTTTGCCTTATCAAAAAGTTTTAGGATTTCCTGCCTTAAAAGGCGATTTTTTACAAAATGAAATTCGTATTTTTGCCAAGAATCAAAACTGGGAATTACTAACTGATTATCATTTTGGCGGGTACGGAAAAGTGACTACCGATTTAATCGCTTTTATCAATGATTTTTATAGTAAAACTAAAATTCCTTTAGACCCGATTTATACTGGAAAGATGGTTTTTGGCATTTTGGACTTGATAGAAAAAAATTATTTTAAAGAAGATTCAAAAATTTTACTCATTCACACAGGAGGAATTCAGGGAATTCAGGGAATGAACTTAAAATTGGAAGCAAAAAAATTACAAACACTCATTTTCAATGATTAAAAACAGCTTTCTTTTACTTTTAACCATTTTCATCGTGAGTTGCAACACGAGCAAATCGGTGATTCAAACCTCTAAAAATGGCACTTCTTCTGTCGATATTAAAAAAAGAGAAAGTTCGAGAAAGACACCATCAAATTATTCAAAATCCGAAACATTAGAGGCCAGCATTCGAGTAAAAGTAACTCAAGAAATGGTTTTGAACTACATTCAAAATTATAAAACAATTGCTCAAGCAAATATGAAAAAACAGGGCATTCCAGCCAGTATTATTTTAGCACAAGCCCTTTTAGAATCAGGTTCAGGCACAGGAACATTATGCGTTCAGGCAAATAATCATTTTGGTATCAAATGCGGAAGTGATTGGTCAGGTCAATCCGTAAAATACAACGATGATGCTGTTGACGAATGTTTTAGAAAATATAAAAATCCAGCTGATTCTTTTAACGATCATTCGCTTTTTTTAACTGGAAAAAAAAGATATGCTGCTTTATTCAAGTTAAACCCAACCGATTATAAAGCGTGGGCATTTGAACTCAAGGAAGCAGGATATGCAACGGATACTCAATATCCAACTAAATTAATAACCTTGATAGAAAAATATCAATTGTATCAATATGATGAAAACAACAATTCGTATCGTTCAAATTCAGAGAAAATAACCAATCGAAACTTGGATTTTGACAGTCATATTGTTGTAAAAGGAGACACATTGTATTCTATTTCTAAAAAATATAATGTTTCTATTGACGATTTAAAAAGAAACAACAAGCTAGAAAACGACGCTTTAGCCGTTGGGCAAACCATAAATATCTTAAAATAATAAACATGTTATATCAAAGAAGCAGTCAGCTTTTTGCTGAAGCGGAAAAAGTAATATCCGGGGGTGTAAACTCACCCGTTAGAGCCTTCAAAGCTGTTGGAGGGACACCCATTTTTGTTAAAAGTGCAAAAGGAGCTTATTTGTTCGATGAAGATGGGAATAAATTAATTGATTATATCAATTCATGGGGCCCTATGATACTAGGTCATGCTTTTCAACCCGTAGTAGATACTGTAATCGAAAAAGCCAAATTAGGAACTTCTTTTGGTATGCCAACCGAATTAGAAACTCAAATAGCAACCTTAGCTGTCGAAATGGTGCCTAATATTGATAAAATCAGATTTGTAAATTCTGGTACCGAAGCTTGCATGAGCGCTATCAGACTGGCTCGTGGATTTACCAAAAAAGATAAAATAATAAAATTTGCGGGTTGTTATCACGGACACTCTGACTCTTTTTTAATTCAAGCTGGAAGTGGCGCTGTCACTTTTGGATCGCCAAACAGTCCGGGTGTTACCGTTGGAACTGCCAAAGATACTTTACTAGCAACTTATAATGATGTAGAAAATGTAGCTGAATTAATTGCAGCCAATCCGAATGAGATTGCAGCAATTATCATCGAACCTGTAGCAGGAAATATGGGCTGTATTCCTCCTAAAAATGGATTTTTGGAAGGCATTCGCCAATTGTGTACCGAGAATGAAATTCTACTCATTTTTGACGAAGTAATGACAGGATTCCGATTAGCCCGAGGAGGCGTTCAAGAATTATTGAATATCAAAGCCGATATTGTTTGTTTCGGGAAAGTGATTGGCGGCGGTTTACCCGTTGGCGCTTTTGCAGCCAGAAACGAAATAATGAATTATCTAGCGCCACTAGGTCCTGTGTATCAAGCAGGAACATTATCGGGAAATCCGTTGGCAATGGCAGCAGGATTAGCCATGCTTCAAGCCTTAGAAAAAGACAAAACCGTTTTTAAAAGATTAGAAGAAAAAACAGCTTACTTAGCCGCCGGAATAGACCGCGTTTTAAAAGCAAACAAAATAATTTTTACCGTCAACCAAATAGGCTCCATGATTTCAGTGCATTTTGATGAAAATCCAGTTACCGATTTTCAATCTGCTGCAAAAGGAGATAATGCAACTTTCAAAAAATTCTTTCACGGTTTGTTGAAAGAAGGTATTTACATTGCGCCTTCTGCTTACGAAAGTTGGTTTATTACGGATGCGCTTACTTATGAAGATTTAGATTTTACTATCAACGCCATTGACAAAGTTTCAAAAACGTTTTAGATTTTAACTTAAAAAAAACAGTTGTTTTTAACCCGTTGGGTGTAATTATTAAAACAAGTTTGATGAAAAATTTTTAACAAATTGACCTGTCTGCCGACAGGTCTATTTGTTAAAAAAATGAATTACACGCAACGGGTTTATTTCTACAAAAATTCTAAAACACTATCAGTTATAAATTGGATTTGCTCATCATCTAATTCGGTGTGCATAGGCAATGAAATCACTTCTTTGACCAATTGATTGGTAATTGGAAAATGTTCTTCCTTATATCTTACATCAACATACGCTTTTTGGGAATGCAACGGAATGGGATAATAAATAGCGCAAGGAATTCCTTTGTTGAGTAAATGCTGCATCAAACCATCTCGGTCACCATCAATAATTCGAAGCGTGTATTGGTGAAAAACATGACAATCACAAATGTCGCAAATACTCGGTGCAATTATATTTTTATGCCCTTCGAAAGCGGCTGTATATTTACGAGCAACCTCTTGACGGGATGTATTGTATTGATCCAAAAAAGGCAATTTAGCATTTAAAACCGCCGCTTGAATACTATCTAATCTAGAGTTCACACCCACTACATCATGATGATAACGTTCATACATTCCGTGATTGACAATCCCTCTAATTTTGTGTGCCAATGCATCGTCATTGGTAAAAATGGCACCACCGTCGCCATAACAACCTAAATTTTTAGACGGAAAAAAGGAAGTTGACCCAACATGACCAATCGTTCCTGCTTTCTTTTTAGTACCATCCGAAAACCTGCAATTGGCCCCAATTGCTTGCGCATTATCTTCGATTACATACAAATTATGCTCGTTGGCAATAACCATAATCGCTTCCATATTTGCCGCACGACCAAATAAATGAACTGGAACAATCGCTTTGGTTTTGGGCGTTATCGCTTTTTTAATCGCTTCAATTGAAATATTCATATTCACTAAATCAACATCGACCAAAACAGGTGTGAGTTGTAACAAAGCAATGACTTCAACCGTGGCAGCAAAAGTAAAATCGGCAGTAATTACCTCATCTCCGGGTTTCAAATCCAAGCCCATCATGGCAATTTGCAAAGCATCGGTTCCGTTGGCACAAGGAATTACATGTTTTACGCCTAAGTATTCTTCCAAAGTTTTTTGGAATTGATGAACCAAAGGACCATTAATGTAGGCATTAGTATCCAACACTTCTTGAATTGAAGTATTGACGGTTTCCTTTATTTTTTCGTATTGACCTTTGAGGTCAACCATTTGTATTTTTTTCATCTTGTCATTGCTAGGAGTTGCGAGGCACGAAGCAAAGCAATCTCATTATATTATTTTTAATCAAATTATTTAACCGCAAAGTTTGCAAAGAATCTCGCAAAGTCCACAAAGTTTTTTTAAAGTCGAAAACAAAAATAAGAATTTTAAAAGTACTGTTTCAATAAATTAATTTAAAAGAAAATGTATTTTAGCACCAGAAAAAAATGATATGCTTTTTTTTTACAACTTACTTATTCAATCAGCTGGTTTTTTGCTAAAAATCATGGCTGTTTTTGTTCCTAAAATCAAACTCTTTGTAGATGGACGAAAAAATGTTTTTGAAACTTTATCAAACAAAATCAAACCCAACGACCCAACTATTTGGTTTCACGCTGCCTCTCTGGGCGAATATGAGCAAGGGTTGCCCGTTATTGAAAAAGTAAAAGAGAAATATCCACATCATAAAATAGTACTCAGCTTTTTTTCGCCATCGGGTTATGAAGTTCGAAAAAACAATTCTGTTGCTCATGTAACGGTTTATTTGCCTTTAGACACTCAAAAAAACGCAAAACGATTTTTGAAAATAGTAAAACCTCAAATGGTGTTTTTTATCAAATATGAATTTTGGCCTAATTACTTGAATGAACTAAAAAATCGTGCGACTCCTACTTATTTAATTTCAGGAATTTTTAGACCTAATCAACTGTTTTTTAAATGGTATGGCGGATTTTACCGAAATGCACTAGATGCTTTTAGTTTTTTCTTCGTTCAAAATGAAAACTCACAAAAATTAATTGAGAAATTAGGTAAAACGAATGTGATTGTTTCAGGTGATACTCGTTTTGATAGAGTGACTGCTATTCTAGAAAATGACAACAGTTTAGATTTTATCCAACAATTTAAAAATGATTCTTTAACGATTGTAATAGGCAGTTGTTGGCCCAAAGACGAGAGTTTGTTAGTTGAATTTATTAACACTACAAGCGAAAAGGTGAAATTTATCATTGCACCACATAATATTAAAGAAGAACAAATTCAGGAATTGAAAAATTCAATCACCAAAAAAGCAGTGCTTTTTTCAGAAGTAGAAACAGGTTTCAACCTGTTTCTACAAGATTTTGATGTATTTATCATTGATACTATCGGTATTTTAACTAAAATATACAGTTATGCCGATATTGCTTATGTGGGAGGCGGTTTCGGAAATCCGGGTGTGCATAATATTTTAGAACCCGCTACTTTTGGTGTCCCAATTGTAATTGGTTCGAATTATAATCACTTTGCCGAAGCTACCGATTTAGTTAATCTAGGTGGCTGTTTAACTATTTCAAGCCAAAAAGAATTAAATGATTGTTTTTCGGAATTACTATCGAATCCTACTTTACGAAAAGATAAAGGATTGATTTGTAGTGAATTTGTTCAAACAAATAAAGGAGCAACTGAAATAATTACGAATCTAATTTAATTACAACGTTATAGTAATCTTAGTATCTATAACCCAAATAATAAAGAGTAATTTATTTTAAAAAAAAAGTGAAAAAATATTTTAACTATTAAAAAATTTATATCTTTGCCACGAATTAATAATTAACCTTTTATAATTAATAAGATGAAAAAAGTACTTTTAAGTTTAGCTGTTGTTGCTGTTTTGACTGTTGTATCATGTAAAAAAGCTGAAGCTCCTGCTACTGAAGAAGTAGCTGTTGACACTGCTGCTGTAGCTGTTGATACTGCTGCTGTTGCTGTTGATACTGCTGCTGTTGCTGTAGATACTACTGCTGCTGCACCTGCTGCTGAGTAATTTTTAGAAATTACAGAAAAAAATAAAGCCTCGCATTGCGTGGCTTTTTTTTTGCTTTATATCGAAAATTTCAAATTTGATTCGAAACTATGATTGAAATTAAAAACAAAAAACCGCAAAGAAAAATTCTTTGCGGTTTTTTTGTACTCAGAGCGGGACTTGAACCCGCACGAACATTGCTGTTCACTGGATTTTAAGTCCAGCGTGTCTACCAATTTCACCATCCGAGCATTATGGTTTTTAAAGTTATATCTAATTTTAAAAAAAATTAATTAAATATAGCACCATCCGAGCGTTATACTATAACTTAAGAACGAATATTATTTTAAAATCTGAAATCGCAAATCGTTAATCAACAATCTGAAATCATTTTTTTGAGCGAAAAACGGGGCTCGAACCCGCGACCTCGACCTTGGCAAGGTCGCGCTCTACCAACTGAGCTATTTTCGCATTTTCTATGTAAAAAGAACTAAATACTTAATTTGTATTGCGGATGCAAATTTAAGACATTAATTCAATTACACAAGCGTTTATTATAAAAAAAACACCTGCAATACTTAACATTCTGATAACCCAAACTTTAAATGAAATTAAACTATTTTTTAGTCAGCATTCGCTTGATTTCATTCAATTTCATTAGGGCTTCCATAGGAGTTATAGTATTGATGTCTAGACTTAAAATCTCGTCTTTGATTTCTTCTAATAACGGATCGTCCAAATTAAAGAAACTCATTTGCATGTCTTCTTTACCTGATTTTAAGCCATTTAAAGCCTCACTCGAATGATCTTTCTCTAGTTTTTTTAACAGTTTTTGAGCTTTCAAAATAACAATTTGGGGCATTCCTGCCATTTTTGCTACATGAATTCCAAAACTATGAGCACTTCCTCCTTTGACCAGTTTTCTAATAAAAAGCACGGTGTCTTTTAACTCTTTAACCGACACATTATAATTTTGTATTCGAACCAACGATTCGCTCATATCATTTAATTCATGATAATGGGTGGCGAAAAGCGTTTTGGGTTGCGAGGGGTGCTCGTGCAAAAATTCAGCAATTGCCCAAGCTATTGAAATTCCGTCATAGGTACTAGTTCCTCTTCCTATTTCATCTAGTAACACCAAACTCCTGTCCGAAATATTGTTCAAGATAGAAGCAGTTTCATTCATCTCGACCATAAAAGTAGATTCCCCCATCGAAATATTATCACTCGCTCCTACTCTAGTAAAAATTTTATCTACCATTCCCATTCGAACGCTTTCTGCAGGGACAAAACTTCCCATTTGAGCCAACAATACAATCAAAGCGGTTTGACGCAAAATAGCCGATTTACCAGACATATTCGGCCCTGTAATCATAATCAGTTGCTGGGTTTCTCTATCCAAGAAAACATCATTGGCAATGTAAGGAATACCAACAGGCAATTGTTTTTCGATAACCGGATGTCTTCCGTTTTTAATATCCAATTCAAATGTATCGTCCAGTTCAGGACAAACGTAGTTGTTTTCAATAGCCAATTGGGTAAACGAGCACAAACAATCCAGCTGAGCAACCAAATTAGCATTCATTTGAACTGGCTTAATATAAGTTGCAATCCAAGCCACTAATTGTTCAAACAATTCGACTTCAATTTTGTGAATTTTCTCTTCTGCACCTAGAATTTTGGTTTCATATTCTTTTAATTCTTCGGTAATGTAACGTTCTGCGTTGACCAAGGTTTGTTTTCGAATCCATTCGACTGGGACTTTATCTTTGTGTACGTTCCTGACTTCAATATAATACCCAAAAACATTATTAAATGAAATTTTTAAGGATGAAATCCCTGTTCGTTCGGATTCTCGTTTTTCAATTCCTTCTAAAAATTCTTTGCCCGAAGTGGAAATAGCCCTTAATTCGTCTAGTTCGGAATGTATTCCTTTTGCAATGGCATTCCCTTTATTAATAGCTACTGGAGCATCTTGATTGAGAACGGTTTTTATTTTTTCTCGCAACAAATCGCAACTATGCAGGCTGTCGCCAATGATTTTAACCGCTTCTTGCGGACTTTCGAGAGCCAAATTTTTTATCGGAATAATAGCATCGAGCGATTCTTTTAAGTACACCACTTCTCTAGGAGATACTTTGGCGGCAGCAATTTTTGAAATCAAACGTTCTAAATCAGAAATTTGTTTGATTTGCTTTTGAATGGTCTTCAGAATTTCCTGATTGTCTTTCAAATAAGAAACTACTTGATGTCGACTTTGAATTTTATTGGAATCCTTCAAAGGTAAAGCCAACCATCGTTTCAACAAACGCCCACCCATTGGCGAAAGCGTTTTATCGATTACATCCAATAAAGTAACTGCATTGGGATTGTACGAATGGTATAATTCGAGATTACGAATCGTGAATCGATCCATCCAAACATAGGCGTCTTCGGCAATACGTTGAATGGAAGTAATATGCTGTACTTTATTGTGTTGCGTTTCGGATAAATAATATAAAATTGCACCTGAAGCAATGATTCCCTCTTTCAATTCTTCGATTCCGAACCCTTTTAAAGAAACGGTTTGGAAATGTTTAATTAAAGTTTCGAAAGCATAATCGTGTTTGTAAATCCAATCTTCGAGATAAAAACAATGAAAATCCTCTCCGAATGTTTCTTTGAAATCGTTTTTATTGTTTTTTGGAATTAAAACTTCGCTTGGATTGAAATTTTGTAGCAATTTATCAACATATTCTGTATTGCCTTGAGCAGTCAGAAATTCGCCTGTTGACACATCTAAAAAAGAAATTCCGATGGATTTATTGGCAAAATAAACAGCCGCCAAAAAATTATTAGTTTTAGATTGCAAAACTTCATCATTCATTGAAACACCGGGAGTAACGAGCTCTGTAACACCTCGTTTAACAATGGTTTTAGTCATTTTTGGATCTTCGAGTTGGTCACAAATGGCTACACGAAGTCCCGCTTTTACTAATTTAGGTAAATAAGTATTCAAAGAATGATGCGGAAAACCTGCTAAAGCTGTTTCGGTCTCAGAACCAGCACCACGTTTTGTCAATACAATGCCTAAAATTTTGGAAGCACGCACCGCATCTTCGCCAAAAGTCTCATAAAAATCGCCTACACGAAACAACAAACAAGCATCAGGATATTTCCTTTTGATTTCATTGTATTGCTTCATTAATGGGGTTTCCTTGACCAATTTTTCTTTAGATGACACGAGATGCTTTTTAATTTTTATAGAAAGCGAATTTATATATTTTAAAACGAAAATACGATAGGGTAAAAATTTAAAATATATTTAAGGAAAATTTAAGACGGCAATTCGATTTTTTATATAAATTTGCTCAGAATTATTAATTAAACTAACACTAAAATGAAAAAAATATTCATGCTTTCGGTAGCACTTTTAGCTTTCACTTTCTCAAATGCTCAAGAGACAGCAAAAATTAAAAAAACTGTAAAAAAAACCACTACAGCAGTAAAAGCTTCAAAAGCTGTAGCAGCTTCAAAAGTAATTGGAGCAGGAATGGTATTTGAAAACGAAACACTAGATTTTGGAACTATTGCTCACAATTCAGATGGAAATCGTCAATTTACATTTACAAATAACGGGAACAAACCATTAATCATTACAAACACACAAGGTTCTTGTGGTTGTACTGTTCCTACAACTCCAAAAGAGCCTATTGCGCCGGGTGCAAAAGGAGTGATCGGAGTAAAATATGATACCAATAGAGAAGGTGCTTTTACAAAAACAGTAACGGTAACTTCGAATGCGGAAGGTCAACCAACCAAAACATTAACTATTAAAGGAACTGTTTTACCAAATCCTAATAAAAAACCAGCAGAACCAGCTACACCAGCAGTTCCTGCTTCAAAAGGATAATATTTAATATTATAAATACAAAAAGGCTTCCTAGTATTAGGAAGCCTTTTTTGTAAATAAACTTCAACTAAAATGAGAAAATTAGAGAATAATGAACTCAATCGAAAATCGATTATTGATTTCAAAGAATCCAAAAAAACTCCTTTGATTTTAGTATTAGATGACATTCGAAGTTTACACAATATCGGTTCTGTGTTTAGAACAGCCGATGCTTTTTTAGTAGAAAAAATAATTTTGTGTGGTATCACCGCTACGCCGCCCAATAAAGAAATTCACAAAACAGCCCTTGGAGCCACCGAAACAGTGGCTTGGGAACATAAGCCAACCATTTTAGAAGTAATCCAAAATTTAAAACAAGAAGATATCACTGTTTTGGCTATCGAACAAGTAGAAAATTCTATTTTTTTACAAGATTTTACTATTGAAAAAAACAAAAAATATGCCTTAGTTTTTGGAAATGAAGTTTATGGAGTGACACAAGAAGCAGTTGCGTTGTGCGATGGCTGTATCGAAATCCCGCAACTAGGCACCAAACATTCCTTGAACATAGCTGTAAGTGCAGGAATAGTAGTTTGGGATTTATTTAAAAAAATGAATTGGAATTTGTAAATTTGATAGATTTGAATTAGCATTGTTTTTTATGAAAAAAATAATCCTTCTAGGTTTTTTACTATCTAATTTCTTTGGACTGGCTCAGTATACCCTAATTCCAGATATAAATTTTGAGAAAGCGTTGATTAGTGAAGGCATTGACAACGGAATTCCTGACGGACGAGTTTTGACTTCGAAAATAAGTATAGTTACCTCATTAGATGTGTCTTTTAAAACAATTAACGATTTAACTGGCATAGAAGATTTCTCTAGTTTAATCTCATTAAGGTGTGGTCACAACCAATTAAATTTTTTAAATCTTAACAATCCATTACTGCAATCGTTATTTTGTATAAACAACCAATTAACTAGCTTGAACGTATCTAAATGTCTGAATTTAAAAACTTTATGGTGTTTTTCAAATCAATTAATAAATTTAGATATTACTAAAAATATTGCTTTAGAGTTTTTGTTTTGTTATGATAATAAATTAACAGATTTAGATTTTTTAAATAATACATCATTAATTGCTATTGATTGTAGCAAAAATCAATTGACCAGCTTGGATGTTTCAAATAATAAAACATTAAGTAGTTTAGACTTTAATAATAATAAATTAACCAGTTTAGATATTACAAAAAATAACAATTTGATTCATTTATACTGTCATGAAAATCAATTAAATAGTTTAAATTTAAAAAACGGAACCAACACAAATTTTGCAACTGTTAACTTCAAAAACAACCCAAGCCTTACATGTATACAAATTGACAATAAAACCAACTCAGATACAAATTGGTCATTATGGAAAGACGCCACAGCCAGTTTTTCTGAAAATTGCAATAAAGTAGCTACAACTCCCCCAAAAATTACCGCCACAGGAAACCAGATTTATTGTGTGAAATCATCGCTGAATATAATTCCTCCACCAGCTCCCACAGAAAATATAACTATTACTTTTGACCCTTCGGAACCTGCCACAGAGGAAATGTATGTGCAAATTTCTTCAGGTTATGTTTCTGGCTTTGATTTATTAACCTTGGCTAATGCTACCATACACTCGGCTAAGAACATTTTCCCCAGTTGGGATATTAGCACCGGAAAACTAAAATTATCGAGTCCCACAGGCACAAAGATTTTATATACCGATTTTGTAGCTGCACTAAAAGATGTGATATTTTCTAATAATCAAACAACACCCTCAGGAGCAAGAAGTTTCTCGATAACGATTGGTCAAGCCAATTATCTTCCCTCCACCCAGCATTATTATGAATATGTTTCGAGTCCTGGGATCAGTTGGACGGATGCAAAATTAGCCGCAGAATCGAGAAGTTATTTTGGACTCAAAGGATATTTAGCCACAGTTATGGCTGCAGACGAAGCGCAATTAACAGGTAAACAATCATCAGGAGCAGGATGGTTAGGGGGAACGGATTCGGCGTCAGAAGGAACATGGCGTTGGGTTACGGGACCTGAAGGTCTCGCTAGTGGTGGACAAGGAACTGTTTTCTGGAATGGTCAAGTTAGCGGAACAACACCAAATTTCGCATTTTGGAATATAGGAGAACCCAACCAATTTGGTAACCGTGAAGAAGATTATGTGCACATTACCGATCCAACAGTTGGAAATCCGGGTTCTTGGAATGATTTGATTCTTAACGGAGACCCGACAGGATTTTCGCAACCTAAAGGATACATCGTGGAATATGGCGGAATGCCCATCGACCCGAAACTTCAAATTGCGGCAAGTACTAGTATTTCGATTCCAACAAAAGATAACTTTGAACCAACTTCTCGTTGTTTTGCTGGAAGTATTACACTTAAACCTAAAGATTTTACAGGAAGTATAAGATGGTATAATGCTCAAACTGGCGGAACATTACTTACGATAGCAAATACCTATTCTCCCACAATCTCTTCAACCACCTCCTATTTTGTTGATCCATCTAATGGATTTTGTAATTCGAATCCAAGAATAGAAGTGATTGCTAAAGTGATTGCGCCAAAAATTACGCTACCATTAACACAAACGCCCATTTGCGGAAACGGAACAACTACTTTAACTGCTACTGGTTCCACTGGTAGTGTTCTCAAATGGTATGATGTTTCTTCGGGAGGAACATTATTAAAAAGTGATAGCTCTTCTTATACAACTCCAAAAATATCCACGGACACCACTTTTTATGTTGACGCAACTGAAGGTACTTGCGTTACGACTCCTCGAACTTCAATTATTGCTAAAGTTTTAACAGTTCCAACCATTACTTCAGCCACCCCTGCCACTCGTTGTGATACAGGTTCAGTTACTCTAAATGCAACAGCCTCTGCGGGAACTTTAAATTGGTATGAAAAGGATGCTGGAGGAACAGCATTAGGAACAGGAAGTTCATTTACAACTCCTAGCTTAACAACAACAACTCCTTTTTATGTTGATGCTACCGAAGCAGGTTGTACAAGCTCAAGAACTGTAGTTGATGCAAAAATAACCAAAATAGATCCTAATGATGAAACGGTTGTTCTTTGTCCAGCAAAAACTGTAACAATCGAAGCTCCCATTTCGGGGCTAAATTATTTATGGTCTCCGGGCGGGGAAATAACTCAAAGCATTCCCGTTTCTACTATTGGAAATTATGTTGTGAATATTAGCTCACCTATTGCTACTTCTTGTGGATCCAAAAAAACTTTTAA
>CAMAWK010000028.1 GCA_945861915.1 Flavobacterium psychrophilum
ATAAAAATCGTGCAAATTGAAAATTATATTTTCAATTTGCACGATTTTTATCAATAGATATTAATTTTCAATCTTCCAATAAATCTTAGTTTCGGGAAATCTATTGTAGGTAACATATTCATTTTGTGAGAAGCGATTGCTGTTCTTGACAATTTTAGGAATTGCCAGAACCAAATCTAATAAGGCTAAAACTAGAGCTTGCAACACTTTAAAATCGCCTTTACCTACTTTTTGGAGCTGCATCCAAATAGAATACCCTATTTTTCGTGGAATCGAAGCAATCGGGAAAAATAAGAATAACAAATACCAACTCGAAGCTAAGGAACGCCGCAATCGAATGACATAATCAGCATTGTTTTTTCGAGATTTTATATCCACCCGATGGTTTACTAAAATTGGTGGAAAGTACTGCACTTGCCAATCATTTTTAAATAATTGGTAAGAGGCAAAATTTTCTTCGCCATAAAATATAAACCATTCCGGATAATTGGGAATAGCTCGCCAAGCCTTCATACGCCAAACATGAGCACAACCCACAAAGCCCTGAACTTGAGTTGGTTTATCGTTTGATGTACTAGTTGTTGGTTCATCTAATCCCCAAAATATGCGTAATGCTAGCAAACCACACTTTGGGTTCGTTTCAAAAAAATTCTGAATACTTTCTAACGGATTTTCAGTAACAAAATGCGCATCATCATCGAGTGAAATAGCATAGATTGCATGAGTTTCGTTCAGCATTTTGTTTCTGCAATAGATATAGCCTTTAGAAACAGCATTTCTTTGAAGTTGTATTTTTGGGAAATTTTCTTTTATATACTCATACGTACCATCAGTAGAACCATCATCGAAAACGACACATTCAACCTCATTTTTTTGAATCAAATAGTTGATTTTTTCTAAAGTAAAAGCTAAATCCGATTTTCGATTTTTGGTGGTAATGAGGATGGAAAAACTCGGACTAATTAATTTCATCTGATAAAATTTATTGTTTTTCATTGGTCAGATGGAACACCCATAATTATATTACTTTATGTCAAGTACTATTGCAATGGGTGTTTCATTATTTGACATTATAATGACCCATTGCAGAAATAACATAAACAGTGACTATATTTTCATCAACACTATAAACTATCCTATGCTCTTTATTAATTCGTCTTGACCATAACCCAGTTAAACTATATTTTAGTGGTTCTGGCTGACCCTCTCCCGAAAATGGAGTTTCTTTTAATTCGTTAAAGATTTTATCAATTTTAGTATTGATTGCTTTGTTTCCAGCTTTTTTATGTTTTGCAAGTTCTTTTATGGCACTTTCAGAAAAAGTTACTAGATACTTTCCCATATAGATTTTGTAGAGATAGGAGTAAATTTTTCATTGGATATTCTCTCTTTTAGCATAGCAACAAATTCCGGATCATATTCATCCTTTGTTATTACTTTTTTAGAAGAATTTTCTTTTGTTTCAATAGCGACACCTTTATTTGAAACAGAAAGCATTTTAGCTAACTCCAAGACTATTTTACCTGCTTTAGTTCGTTCATTTATAGTTATAGTAGTCATAATACTAGCATTTAAATTACAAATATACAAAAATCATAGTTTCATCCGATTTCCATTTTGCTAGTATTAAGTCGCAAAAAAGTGAATTGAATCGTTCTCAACTAATTAATGTTTTTATTTTGATAAAATTCCTTATTGTCGCTGGTAATTTTCCATCTTTTTAATAATTGTCCTATAGATGTCGATTTTCTTGGATCTGTAATTTTCTCCCAAGATAAAATTGTACAATTATCTTCAATAAAAACAACTTTTTCATTTGATTTTGATATTTTTTCTAGTGCCAATTTTTCATGATTGTTATTGTTTATTTCAGGTTTGTCTGCAATTGTAAATTTGTAAGAGAAAATAATAAGTAAAATTAAATAAATCATTTTGAATTTACCTTTAAGATATTTCAATAATTGATAACTTGACTTAGTATAAATAAAAATAAATGCAATTGTTACTGGCATAATTGTATCATACCTCAAAATATTAGGTCGATACTCTTTATAACCTCCTAATGGTAAAAGTAAAATATAAATGATCACAAATAAACCTATCCAACCAAACAAACGCAATGTTTTTTTTGTTTCAGAATCATTATAATATCTAAATAATATAATTAGGTTTATACTAATAAAAACAATTAGCATTTGATATCCTATGTTTTGTGTTATAACGGTATTTATCCCAATTGGGATTCTTGAATATCTTTCACCAATTGAAATAGTTTTACCTAGAAATATTGCATTGTTTTTACCTATATACAAAGCGTAAAGACTAAAAATACTGACGAAGATAAA
Source organism: Flavobacterium psychrophilum (assembly GCA_945861915.1). Classification (GTDB taxonomy): domain Bacteria; phylum Bacteroidota; class Bacteroidia; order Flavobacteriales; family Flavobacteriaceae; genus Flavobacterium; species Flavobacterium psychrophilum_E. The sequence goes on from CAMAWK010000028.1 coordinate 2,346, forward strand.
AATGAAAAGATGGGTTTTAGTTGTAATAAGAAAAGCTTGAAATGTTTTTTTGTCAAATGACAAATTTATAGACATTTTAAAAAAACAATTCAATACAAATAATAAAGTTATAATCAAAATAACACCCGTGTTTAAAGCACCATTAAAAACAATTATTATTCCGAGTGAAAAAAGAAGTAATTTAATTCTCTTTTTACTTAATAATTGGGTATGATTTACAGAATCACTAAAGAATGGTAAATAGAACAAAAGTAGTAAAGCACATGGCAAAGCATAAAAAAAAGTATATGTGATAGACGGATCAATAATTCCCATATTACTTCGATATCCATTGATTTGAAAAAGAGGAGTAATTAGTATTGATACAATTAAAAATTCACCATCAAAAAATTTTCGTTTACCAGTTATATATAAGGCTAACAATGTCATAATTGAAACTTGAATTAGTATTTTAGCAATTGCACAAGCTAAATAAACACTTTCTATAGGGTTGGTGAAATTTTGGAGCCAGATTGGTACATAATTAAAGTAGGTAAAAAAAGTCCAATGTGCAAAAAAACGGTTCGGGTTAGAATATACGGCGTTATTAGTTATAACAGAAATTCCAAAAGGATCATTTAAGATTTGGCTAACATCCCCGTTCGGAATAATCCCATCCACCATATCACCATCTAGCGGCATACTATAATGTTGCATAAACGAAAAGATTAAATCCGCAAACAGTAGCAATAGTAACAAACAATAAACAAACTGCTTTTTCATTCTATTCTTATTTGCAATTCATTGACAATATTTTTCAAGTAATTAACCGACAAATACTCTTCTAAATCTTTTCTGTTTAAAAGCAAATTATCTGGGTTTTGTTTCCATGATTGATACAATTTTTCTATTAGATTAGCAATTTTTTGAACATTATCAACTTCTGACCAATATTCATAATTGTCACCTAACAATCTTCTGGTCTCGCTATAATAAGGCGCTAAAGAAAGGATGATTTTATTAGCTTCTACACAATGTGGAAATTTACCAGGAAGAAAAGGGCTGATTTCTGATTTGGCTTCTAAAATTATATTAACAGATGTCTTTTGCTGTAAATGGTACACCTCGTCAAAAGGAATACTTCCGTTATAAATATAGAGTTCTGACATTTTTTTTTGATAACCTTCTAACATTTCAAGATGATCACAAGCATTACCCAATAAAATTAATCTAGCATCTTTTTTAGCTTTTGGATTATTTTCTAAAAACAACTTAAAGCCTTCTAATAAACCTTGCGGATACCTTTGTGCTAAAAGATTGCCCGCGTGCAATAGATTGAATTTTGTACTGTCGAAATATTTGGGTAGATCTTTGTTCTTAACTACATATTTAGCATTTTGATGCGGTATTACAACTCCAGTTTTTAAAAAATTAGAAAAATAACTCCCCATCCATTCTTTAAGCAACAAACTTGGAAAAGCACTATATTTTGCTTTTTCAGAAACCTTTATAAAAAAATTATTTTTAAATTTATAACTTCCCTCTATCCAATTATAAGGGCGAGGATAGTAATGAAATGGATAAGGGTCATGTACATAAGCCATCCATTTATGATGCCATTCCGGGAATTTTAACAAGGCATAATGAGGTCTAAAACTAGCTCCTTTGCTTAAAGTTAAAATCAAATCGGGCCTGTAAGTGCTTTTTTTCAAAGCTCTTACAATACCATTTACATCATTGAAAAAAGTAAATGAAAATCCAAATAATTGCTCTAAAAAAGGAGCTGCATTTAAACTAGAATTTCGTTGTACCACTCGTTGCAATCGACTTAAAAAATACAAAAGACTGTATTTTATTTCTGGAATTGCAAAACAACACACATTAGATAATTGAATGTTTTTCATGGTATAATGATAGACTAAAACCTCGAAACCAGCTTCAACTAAATTATGAATCATGGCTACTCTTCCTTTAGAACCACTACTATCTTCTATATCTATAGAATCTATAACAATTAGAATTTTCATTATTTAATTCGTTTTTTTAAGCTATTCTTTATTTTATATAATTGCAATTTAACCGGTAAAATAATATAAAAAATTCGCCATTTTAGTATTTCAAATTTAGACAATTCGAGACTATTTAAAATGGAATTGAATAGATTAAATTCTTTGAAATTTATTGAAAAAACAATAAAATATCTTTTTAAAGAATTAGATAGCAATTGTTTTTCTTTGAGGTTTTTTATTATCAATAAAGTAGATTCCGCTTTTGAATTCTTTCTAATTGGGTTGTTTCTTATATACTCTCCTGTATTTGATTCAGGATGTTTTCTCCCGAAGAACAAACATTTATCAATTGAAATCCCTCTATATCCAGAAGATATTATTCTGGCGTACAATTCCCATTCTTCGGCATACATCAAACTTTCGGTAAATTGATTGTTTTCAAAACATTCTGCCTTCCACATTATCGCACAAGAATTAAAAGGCAACTCATTTTTCAAAATCTTCTCGATATCCTTTTTATCAATATAAAAAGTACTGTATGTTTGTGAATAATCGAATGCGTAGTTAAAATCTTCAAAAAAAACCTCTCGAATATATCTACAGAAAGAAATATTAGCATCGTTTAATTCTAACACACATAATTCCAAGTTTTGGGGATGTACAATATCATCATCATCAAAAAAAATAACATATTCCCCTCTGGCTAAATCCAAACCACAATTACGACAACCGGGCAATCCTTTTTTATAGGAATTGGAACGTTGTATATAAAGAAATCTATGGTCTTGCTCTAGAATTGGAGTAATAACCTCCTTTGTGTTGTCAGTTCCACCATCGTCAATAATAATACATTCCCAATTAAAAAAAGTTTGAGCTTGCACTGACTTTAGCGTTTCTACAATAAAATGAGCCCGATTGTAGGTCGCCATAATGATACTTACTTTGGGATGACTACATTTCATTATTTGATCATTTCTACCACCATTGTTTCTAATAAGTTCATGTTTACTGGTATAATTGCACCATGTTTTTCAATATTTTGTAGGCAAAGGACTTTACTTTCACCTACATTACATAATCTAACTTGTGAGAATCTATTTTGCATTCCAATTTTTTTTAAACTGGAATAATTATGTATCATTTGATGACCCCATGCTTTAAAAAAGTTATTTATCACATAACAATAATGTTCTTCTGTATCTATAATTGAATTATTAATGATTGTTAGACCTGGAATGTTTTCTACTGCCCAATTAACGTACTGTTTATTTTCAGTTGTCGTTGGGTTAGCATATAAATTAAATAAAAAATCCAAAGAAGGTGTTGCTATTCTCATTACCCCTCCTTTTTTTAAAATTCTATAACTTTCCACCAACATATTGTGCTGTTGTTCTACTGTTAAATGTTCAAAAAGATGTTCTGAATATATATAATCAAAAGCGTCGGATTCAATAGGAAATTTTCCTCCTGCATCAAGAAATGCAATATTATCACAATCTCTCAAATCAGTATTTAACCATCCTTGTAAAAAATTTGAACCACAACCGATTTGTAATTTCTTTATTTCATTATTTTTTAAGTAATCATTAATTATTAACTTTTGATTTTTAATTCGTTTATTATTTCTCTTTGTATTCCTATAGATTTCAAATAAACCATATGGAGAAAATGATAATAGATAAATAATTTTTTTTTTCATTTTGTTGATTGCAATTTATTATTATTTTGTAATCTTGATAAGATATTAATTCTAAAAAATAACTTAAAAAAAAGTAACAATACTAATCCGCTCTTTTTACAATAATTTTTTTAAGTTCCTTAAATAATTTAAAAGTTTGTTGTCTGACTTTTTTATATATTTTAGCTTGATTTTTTCTTCAGACTTAATTTTTTCAAGTAGGAACTGAACAAAGTTTTCATAATCTTCAATAAATAATTCTTTGTGCTTAATGAAGATATAAAATAACAATTCATATTTAATTTTATTGGCGGAAAATGTCGTTGAATCCTTCCTCTTTCTATAATTGTATAGCGGTTCATGAATGACATCAGCCTTACCTCCACTTTTTAATATACGAATGAAAAATTCCCAGTCTTCAAATCCTTGTTTCATACTTTGATCATAACCTCCACAAGATTCCCAATCATTTTTCATGAATAAGGAAGTTCCTAATGCGTTATTTCTGTATAAAAAATCAGCAATATGACCCCCATTTGGGGTAAATATTGTGGTGGAGCCATCTTCAAAAAGCAAATTGGCTTGACAAGTCACAATTTTCGTATTCTCATTTTTTGATAAAACAGCAACTGCCTTTTCACAAAATGTTGGTTCAACATAATCATCACTATCTAAAGCTAATATATAATCTCCTTTTGCTTCTCTAATTCCTATATTTCGTGCGGTGCTTTGTCCTTGATTTTCTTGAGTAATTAATTTTGTGATTTGAGGTTCTAATTTTTTTAAAATTGCTTTCGTTTCAATATTTGAACCATCATCTACTATAATTACTTCTTTATTTTGATACGTTTGACCTAATGCCGAAAGTACTGATTGCTCAATATATTGTGCATCATTATAACAAGGAATTATTATTGAAATTAGGTCTTTATTATTCAATTTATTTTCTAGCATATTTCATAATATAATATCCTTTATTAAAATATTTTGCACAGCCTAATGCAGCTAAAAAAACAATTCCTTTTATGAAAGAATAATAGTTACAAATCAACTTGAAAGCTGGTAATAAAAACGGAATTTTTCCATTTCTCATTGCTATATCAAAGGCATATTGCATATAACCTGACAAAAACCAACGAATAAGTGTGTCATTTTTCCAAACCACTAAATCTTGGCCTGTTTGGTATTTTAAACTAGCCATAATCGACAAATAATTAGTTTTATTTTCTTTATTTAGGACGGTTACAGATCGATTATGAATCCTCCTATGTGTTACTACTTTATCTATAAAAATGCTATCAAAGGGTTGTTGCAATAATTTTATAAAAAAATTATATTCATCACCATCAACAATATACTCATTAAATTTTATATTTTCAACAATTGCTCTAGTTCCCAAAAAATCATCGGTTATCCAGCCCAAACGATTCAGAGCAAAATTTTCGGCAGTAATAATTGCTTTACTTCTATCAAAAATATAAGGTTTATCTAATATCGCACCCGTTTCATGATTGAAATTAAGAGTGCCAGTCACCACAAAATCTAATTTGTTTTTAACAATAGTTTCATAGGCTATTTCTAAATGATTAGGCAGCATAATATCATCACTATCAAACCATTTAATATATGAGCCTGAAGTTTGTAAAAAACCATAGTTACGACAAGAATTCGCTCCTTTTCGTAACGAGGAAGGTCTTTTGAAAGCTTTAATTCTTGCATCTTTATTTTGATATTCTTGCATCAAAGAATAAGAATCATCATCACTATAATCATCTACAAGAATACATTCCCAATTTGTATAAGATTGAGAAATAATGCTATCTAATGTATAACTCAATAATGTAAACCGATTGTAGACAGGTATTATTATTGATATTTTTTTACCATTACTCATCTTGTCTCATAAAAATTAACAATCGTCTAGTAAACTTTATACTTTGCACTACATCACTATTTTTTAAAAACAATAAAAATAACGAAATCCAAAATAAAAATGATGTTTTTTTATTTTGATAAACTAACTGCTCATAATACAATATCAAATATTTTCGTTGTTGCTTAGAAAATTTATTAAAATTATCGAAAATTAGAAATTTAAAAAACTCCAATCTCACTAATTGTTTTTGTTTAATGTTGAAATTTTTTCGAGAAATATTTTTATCACTTAATCCAATAATTATATGTGCTGAATTTATTGAATATATAAAATTGAATTCTGAAAACTCTAACCATGCCCTATCATCAGAATGCCATGCTAAATCATACTCATGAAAACCATATTTCTTGTAACTATTAATTTTAAAAACATATTCTGAGAGTGAACTTCTTGATTTATTCGATAATGTTTTACATATAAAATCAGTTGATTTTTCTAGTTGTGGATGCGTAAAAAGCGGGGAGATTGTTTGTTGAACTGTGTCATCAACTACCGTAGCAAATCGAACTACATTACAATTATTCTTTTTTATTTCTAGAAAATTTTTATAAAAATCTTCAACGCACGTTGGACTTAAAGCATCATCATCACCCAAAATCATGAACCAATCCTCATTATCCATCAACTCAACACATCGTTTCCATTGTTGAACTAATGAGACACCTCCTAAATTTGACTCAAATTTTTTATAAGTAAAATTAAATTTACCCTCAAATTGTTCTAAAAGTAATGAAGGATTTTCGGGACTAGCATCATCTCCAATGTAAACTTTAAATCGCTTATCAGTTTGATTGGACAACGATTGTAAAGTTGCTTCAAAGAAAGTGAGTTTGAAATAAGGGATGATAATGGCGAGCATAATTCAATTTATTTCTTACTTATTTGAAAAAAATATTTTGAAAAAACTGATGCTTTAATCTTTTGAGCCATTCTGTAGATAGTAGAATTTTGATAATTATGTATAGTCGTTCTCAATTTTTTTATTTCAATATGTTTTTTTTGAAGTTCACTTTGCAGATAGCACATGTAATCTTTTTCTTTTAAAACATTGCCTAAACTAAGAACTGCAGATATATAACTGTCAAATAAATTGTTCCCATCTGCAGTTACGCTTTTACTATGTAATCTGTAATAAACTAAAGTTTGATTAATAAAATATACTTTTGAAACTTTCTGAAATAGAAACAACCACATAATCCAATCTTCTCTAACATCTAGTGTATTACTGAATCTAAATTCTTCAAAAAGACGAATATCAAAAAAACCACAATGAATTGGTACACTAAACTCAGTTTCCCATTTAAGCAGAGCTGAATTAAAATTTAACAATTCATATGTTAAATTACAGAAAGGAGCAGATGATTCACTAATTTTATTAGTAAACATTCTAAAATTTGATATCACCAAATTTTTATTATTACTTTCTTTCAAAGTACCTAATGAAACTTGCAATTTATTTTTATCCAGAAAATCATCAGAGTCAAGAAACTGTATATAATCGCCATTAGCATTGTCTAACGCTAAATTTCTCGCACTACTTACGCCGCCATTTTTTTTATGGAAATAGCGGAATCGACTGTCTTTTTCAGCCCATTTTCTTGCTATTTGCTCAGTATTATCAGTACTGCCATCATTGACAATAATACATTCCCAATTTTGATAGGTTTGGTCAAATACCGAATACAATGCATCATCCAAATATTGAGCTTGATTGTAAGAGGGGACTATTATTGAAACTAAAACTTTCATTTATTTATATAATGTAAGAAGTTAGTATTTCATAGTTTTTCTTGAATTTAAAAGAATCCATATACGAAAAAAAACAGCTAGTAATTTTCTTCCAATTAATGATTTTTCAATGTCAAAAAAAACTTTATACCTTCTGGATTCCATAATTTCCATATACTTTTTCAACTTAATTTTATTGTTATTCATTTCTATATAATCTAAAATATATCCACTAAAATATTCTTTTAAAACTAAGGCTCTTTCCTCTGTAAAAACTTCTCTTGAACTAATCCCGTCTAAATAAAATGTTGAAAATGTATAATTAACTTTTTGATAAGTACAATTATCCCTAAATAATGCTAAAATGAAAAATTTCCAGTCAGATACAATTTTTAAATTCTCATCATACATACCAATGGTTTTGAACATCTCTTTTCTAATAAAAGTAGCAGGATGTGGTAAACTACCAAAATATAAATCGTAAAAACGAAGTTGTTCTGGATAATTAATTATTTCTGAAAATCCCCCCCCCACCATTTGCAAATTAAAATAGATTAAGTCATAATTTTCTATATACTTATTATTTTCCTCTAATACTACATGACTATATAAATGATCCCCACTATTTAAAAACAATAAATACTCTCCTGTGGCTTTGGCAATCCCTTTGTTCATTGCGTTATAAATCCCTTTGTCGGTTTCGCTAACCCAATAATCAATATTCTCATTTTGTGTTTTTATATATTCGGCACTCCCATCGGTAGAACCACCATCAATAACAATATATTCAAACTCCTGCCAAGTTTGATTCACGACGCTTTCTATAGTTATTTGAAGTCCATCAAGGTTGTTGAAGTTAATAGTGATAATGGAGAGTTTAATCATTGTGGTTCAATTATTATTAGATAAAAGCATTTTAAATGCAATTAAATTATCATACGGATAATGTAATTTTTTCTCTACTTTAAATAATTCACCGTTGCTTATTTTATGCCACACATAACCAAAATCTTGCATTATGTTATAAATATCATATACTGGATAACCTGCATTAAAAGTGTTTTCTTCAGTAAACTCAACCATAACTATTGGATTATAATTCATGAAAAAATCTTTTCCTCCATTTAAAACATATTTTTCCCAACCTTCAACATCTATTTTCATCAATTTTATTTTGGATTTATCAATATCTTTCAATTCAATATCTAAGGTTGAAACAGGAACTTGAATTGAACTTTCTAACTTGTTATCTTGGCTTGGTGCAAAGGAATTCCATGCATCATATCCATTATTTGAAACATAAAAAGTTAATTCCCCTTTTGTATCCGAAAGTCCTATATTCCTTATTTCAATGTTATTAAAATTGTTAAGTTTTACATTTTCATCCAACCTAGAAAAAGTTAATGGAGCAGGTTCAAAACACAAAACCTTACCTTCAATACCTACAATTTTAGAAGCAATTAAGGAAAACAAACCAACATTAGCACCAATATCTACAAAAAAGTCATTTTTTTTCAATGTTTTTGTTAAATAATTTATTTCGTCTTTTTCAAATCCTTCGTAAATTAATTTCGACAAGATACTATCTCTATAAAGATTAATTTTTACATCATTATTCAAATTAAATTCAAAAAAATCATCATTATTAAATAGCCTATTCCAAGATTCATTATTTTTTACAATTATTTTATCATCCTGATGCTTTTGAAAATCTCTCATCCAATTGATAATTTTCCCTGCAATTGTATAAAACGGTCTTTTAAAAAAAAATTTCATTTTCGCTTTTTATTTATCTAAAATTTGCCAATCCAATTGAGGCATAATAAATCCAGGTCTTGAATCGATAAAGGCTCTGTTCAATCCATCAACATTAGTTATGTTAAATCTCATCATTAGGTTATCATCAAAAACAATCCATCGAATATTATGAATTCCTATTGCTAATTTGATACCGAATATACCGTTTTTTAAAAAATTTTTAGGTATTATAGTTCGAATAGTATAAATACCCTTACTTACTTTTTGTATGGTTCTTTCTAAATCATCCTGAAATGATCTAAAAATTACAACACCATTTGATAAATCTATCAGGTCAAAACCAATTCTTAAACCCAGAATATCTTTAATAACTTCATATTCCATAGTAATAAAAATATCTCTATTGGTGTGAAAATTATTTTCCGACGAAAAATCTTGGTGTATAGAAACATTTTTCAAAACAAAAAAATCATCTTTTTGATTTTGTATAAATTCATTAATTGCATTATCATCAAAATTATCTTTTTCTGAATTCAAATAAAATTCAATTCCACTATCTACATCACCCTCAAAAACTACAAAACCATGTTCTAAAACAATAGATTTTGTACACAACTGTTTAACCGCCGCCATATTATGACTTACAAACAATACCGTTCTTCCACCTGTTCTAGAAATATCCTGCATTTTGCCAATGGCTTTTTTCTGAAACTCGGCATCACCCACAGCCAAAACCTCATCAATAATTAAAATATCTGGTTCTAGAAATGCGGCTACCGCAAAAGCTAATCGCACTGTCATTCCACTGCTGTAGCGTTTTACAGGTGTCTCTATATAACGCTCACAACCGGAGAAATCAATAATAGCATCTATCTTGGCGGTGATTTCTTTTTTGGTCATGCCTAAAATGGCACCATTCAAAAAAATGTTTTCACGCCCTGTCATTTCACCATTAAAACCTGTACCTACTTCAAGCAAAGAAGCGATTCGCCCTCGAGACTTGATACTTCCAGTTGTTGGAGCAGCTACCTTTGATAATATTTTTAAAAGGGTTGATTTTCCTGCGCCGTTTTTACCAATGATGCCCAAAACTTCACCACGTTCTACTTCAAAATTAATATCTTGTAAAGCCCAAACGTAATCACTCGTGCCTTTGGTACTTCGATCGTTGGTTTCGCCAATTCGCAAATAGGGATTTTCTTTGCCACGAACTTGGTGCCACCAACGGTTTAAATCGTGTTGGAGTGTACCAGTTCCTACTACGCCAAGACGGTATTGTTTAGAGATGTTTTCGGCTTTGAGAATAATGTCTTTCAAGGATTGGGATTAGAGATTTATCTTTATTTTAATTATAATATTCAAATTTAAGTAATTGCTTTCAATTATTCAATTTCTGAAGGACTTGTTTTGGCAAATAAAATTTTAATTCTTGCATAAATTCGTCTCATCAATTTCTTAGAGAGCCTTTTGATTGCATGAACATACCTCCATGAAGTAGTAGCTATAGGCGAATTTGAATTTTCAAAAATTTCACTTAAAATTTGAAGTACTTGAATGCGTTCTTCATCGTGTGAAATTTTATGAATATTAAATGCAGGCTGCATTAACATTTCAATGGCTAATTCGTCATTTTGATCTATTTCTAACAATTTACAAATCAATTCGTCTTCTGATTTGAAATCGCAATAATCAATAAATCGTTTGGAATTAAAATCTCTACCTACTAATTTATTTCCCCAATAAATAGGTATACAATCTTTAAAAATGGGTTCTAAAATTTTCTCCGTCGTATATCCATCATACATACTATTTTCGAAAGCGATTACAAACTTATAGTCTTTTATAAATTCTAATTTATCTGCCACTCTACCCCCAAGATTGTTAAAAACAGAGCCACCAGAATCAACTTGTTTTATTTTCGAAAGATTTTCAAAAAACCGAAGTCTTTCTTTACTCTTTGCATTTGAAACTACCATGCAACAAAACTTAGATTTCGCAGACCAAATTTCTTTGACTTCTGTTCTGCTGGGTATAATTTGTAATTTATCATGCATGTTTTTTAAATCAACATACATAGAATATAATGGCAATCTAAAATGATTTTTTCTAGTATTAAAATCAAATGAAAAGGCGAAATCACAACTACTAAAATCAGGTCTGAGGTTTTCTGCCGTATAAAAAATTCGAATACAATTGTATTTTAAATAGTTATTGTCATAACACGAATAAAATAAATAATCAGGATTATCATCGATAATCACTTTGTATTTCTCGATTAACAAATTATAGAAATAATTATTTGTCTTATCGAATCCAGGCCAAAAATCCACAAAATTTATCTTAATTTCTTTCATGTAAAAATTCTCAATAGCTAGAAAAATTATTTTTTTACCCCAAAAACAAACCATTTCAATTTACGAAAAGGCTGTAAAATGGCAGCGCCAATTTTGTAATCTATCGTGTTGGCATACTTATTATTTTCTGCTTTTTCTTTATAAGAAATTTGCAAATATCGATCGACGAATGCTTCGTAATGATCAAAATAGATTGCCTTATTTTTCATGAAAATGTATTTCTTATTTTCATTTTCTTTAATGTTCATTTCTTTTCGTCTTGAAACAACATGTTGTCGGTAAAAAAAAAGGACTTCTTCAATCACATGAACTTTCCATCCCAAAGCACAAACTCTAAGGTAAAATTCCCAATCTTCATAACCATTTTTTGGGTTTTCGTCATACCCACCCACTTGCTGCCAACATTTTTTTCGGAATAAGGAAGTGCCGACAGCATCATTGTAAAACAAGAAATCTACTGTCGATTTTCCAGCTAATCGGTAAACCTGAAATAATTTATCGTCCGTAAAATACTGCCCCCAACTGCTTACAATGCCCAATTCGTTATTGGCTAACAAAACCGTCATCCCTTTTTCAAGAAAGGTCTTTTCGTATTTATCATCGGCATCTAAGGTAAGGATATAGTCGTTTTTGGATTTTTCAATTCCTAGATTTCGGGCACTGCTTACACCACCATTTTCTTTGTGTAAATACACAAACCGAGTGTCTTTTTCTTCCCATTGTCGGGCAATTTCTGAGGTATTGTCTGTACTTCCATCATCTACAATCATACATTCCCAATCCCTGTAGGTTTGATTATAGATAGATTCTAAAGCTTCGTCCAAATATTTGGCGAGGTTGTAACATGTTACAATGATGGAGACTGTAGGATTTGCCATACTATTTGAATACCAATTATTGTTTAAAAGCATAAATCATCCCAGAAATAGAAGTCAAATACCTTGAAACCACTCTAAAATTATTTTCGATCAATATATTTTCTAAAATGGTCGCCCCTTTATCATGCCATTCGATTAACAATACATCTATTTCAGGAAATAAACCGCTATCATTAAGTTTTTGCAGGATTTCATATTCTGCTCCTTCGCAATCAATTTTCAATACTTTTTTCTGCTGAACATGTTTGGCAAATAAATCTGGAAGAATCGTACTAATATCTTGAATATTGATTTCGATTTCGGTAGCATTATTTTTGTCAATCACTAAACTTGATTCTAATCTAATACCGCAATTGCCTTTGGCTTGAGGGTTGTAAAGTACTTTCTCTACTCGAGTTGTAGCTCCTAAACCAATATTAAAAGCTTCGATTTTTGGAGATAGTTTTTCGTTTAAAGAAACATTATAAAACGCTTGCTCATAAGTATTCACTACTGGTTCAAAAGAATATATTTTTTTAACATTTTTTTGCAAACCAAAAAACAAAGAACTAATTCCAATGTTCATTCCGATGTCAAAAACGACACAATTTTCGTTCGTCAATAAATTATAGTCTTTTTCAACAAATACCTCTTTAAGAATAAAAAACTCTTCAGTTGTTTCGATGAATACATTTAAATTTTTGAAATTAGCTAAAACACCTTCTTTATGATTTTTTAGAGTTAAATCTGGGAAATGTTTTTTAATTACAAGTAAATCGGATGCTGATTTAAACACCAAATTATTAGGATCAAAGTCTAATCCAAAACTCTTTACAAAATTTTGACACTGCTTCTCTTTTATTCCTGTATTTACTATCTTAAAACCTACGCTTTTTAATAATAAATGTAGTATTTTTTTCATAAATTTTATTTATTAACACTAAACTTCTCTTGATACACATGCTGGATTCCTTCTCTCAAAGGGATTGTATGTTTCCAACCTAGAGAATGTAACTTGGTTGTATCAGTCAATTTTCGGGCTGTCCCATCAGGTTTTGTACTATCAAAAACAATTTTTCCTTCATAACCAACTATTTCCTTAATTAAATAAGCTAAGTCTTTGATGCTTATTTCTACTCCTGAACCAATGTTTACAAAACCAGCTTCGTTATAATTTTGCATTAAATAAACACAAGCATCCGCCATGTCGGAGGCATGCAAAAATTCTCGTAACGGAGTTCCACTACCCCAAACTATTACTTCTGAAAGATTATTTATTTTTGCTTCATGAAACTTTCTTAACAATGCTGGTAAAACATGGGAATTTTGTAAATCATAATTATCATTCAGCCCATATAAATTAGTAGGCATTACAGATATAAAATTACTCCCATATTGACTTCGATAGGCATCACACATTTTGATTCCTGAAATTTTGGCAATAGCATACGCATCATTCGTTTCTTCTAACACTCCTGTTAAAAGATATTCTTCTTTCAAAGGCTGTGGTGCCATTTTTGGATAAATACAGGTTGAACCCAAAAACAATAACTTAACCACATTATTTTTATGACTTTCATGAATAACATTGCTTTGAATTAATATGTTTTCATATATAAAATCAGCTTTGAAAGTATTATTTGCTAAAATACCACCCACTTTCGCTGCAGCCAAAAAAACATATTCTGGTTTTTCGGCAGCAAAAAAATCAGCTACATCTTGTTGATTAATCAAATTCAATTCTGAAGAAGTTCTTGTTATAATATTAGTAAACCCTTTTTCTTGAAGATTTTTCACAATAGCGCTTCCCACCATGCCCCGATGACCTGCAACAAATATTTTAGAATCTAAAACCATTGAATTATCGGTTATAATTTTGAAGGAATTTTTCTTTTCTGAATAATTCAACATCTGCCTGCATCATTTCTTTCACAAGCATAGACAAAGTATATTTAGGTTTCCAACCTAATTTACTTTTGGCTTTTGTATTATCCCCAATAAGCAAGTCAACTTCTGTCGGGCGGAAATAGTTAGGGTCTATTTGAATAACAATCTGTCCAATTGTAAAAGCATAATCTTTATTTTGAGTCGTTTTTACAATTCCAACCTCGTTTACTCCTTCTCCTTT
>CAMAWK010000029.1 GCA_945861915.1 Flavobacterium psychrophilum
TTATTAACGACATCACTTTGTCAAGAAAATCAGAAGTTTCAATTCCCGGTCTAATACCTGGAATAAAACCACCACTTCTCTTTAAATCATCAGACATTTTATTAGTAGGGACGGTAATAGCAGTATAGAAGAATGTAAATACAACAATAAGAGTTGCAAAAACAAGGTTATACCAAAAACCGAATATATTACTAAAAGCACCAACGATTGATTGCGAAGCTTCTGATTCCGATAAACCTGCTACTGCAGCTGGAATAAACATAATTGCCTGAGCAAAAATGATAGGCATAACACCCGAAGCATTTAATTTTAATGGAATCCACTGTCTGTTTCCGTCCAGCATATCTTTCTCAAAATCACCTGAAGTTGTACGACGAGCATACTGAACTGGAATTTTTCTGATTGCCATTACTAATAATACACAACAGATAATAACTAATAACCAGATAATTACTTCAATAACCAATAGCATTGGACCTCCATTATTATTAGTAACCCTAGCAGCAAATTCTTGAATGAATGCTTGTGGCATTCTTGCCAAAATACCTACCATGATTAACAATGAAATACCGTTACCAATTCCTTTGTCTGTAATTTTTTCTCCCAACCACATAGCAAATATGGTTCCTGTAACTAAGATAACAACAGAAGAAAATAAGAATTCAAAAGAATTAAATCCTAATAAAAAAGCGTTTGCTGGTAAAGTTCTGTATAAATTATAAATATATCCAGGGCCTTGTACTAAAGTGATTGCAATAGTTAACCAACGTGTAATTTGATTGATTTTTTTTCTTCCGCTTTCGCCATCACTTTGCAATTTTTGCAAATAAGGAATCGCAATTCCCATTAATTGAACTACAATGGATGCCGAAATATAAGGCATAATCCCTAATGCAAATACAGAAGCTTGTGAGAAAGCACCACCTGTAAACATATCAAGAATGGAACCAATTCCTTCTTTTGTTTGTCCAGCTAATCCAGATAATTGTGTAGCATCAATACCAGGTAAGGTAACTTGAGCTCCGAAACGATACACTAAAAGAATACCTAAAGTAATTAGGATTCTGTTTTTTAGTTCCTCGATTTTCCAAACATTAATGAGTGATTCAATAAATTTCTTCATCGTGATTGGAAAATTAAATAGTTACAGCTTCTCCTCCAGCAGCTTCGATAGCGGCTTTTGCAGTAGCAGTAAATTTGTGAGCAGTTACTGTTAATTTTGCTTTCAATTCTCCTCTTCCTAAAATCTTAACGATTTCATTTTTAGTAGCCAAACGATTTGTGATATAATCAGTCATGTCAACTGAATCTTTCACGATACCATTATCTACTAATAATTGAAGTGTATCCAAATTTACACCTTCGTAATCTTTACGATTGATGTTTGTGAAACCAAACTTAGGCACACGTCTTTGAAGTGGCATTTGACCTCCTTCAAAACCAATCTTTTTAGAATAACCAGAACGAGATTTTGCCCCTTTGTGACCACGAGATGCAGTACCACCTTTTCCAGAACCTTCTCCTCTACCTAATCTTTTGTTTTGATTGTGTGTTGACCCTTCAGCCGGTTGTAAGTTACTTAAATTCATAACGTATTTGTTATTTAGCTTCTTCTACAGAAACTAAGTGTTTAACTTTATTTATCATTCCAAGGATAGTTGGATTTGAATCATGTTCTACAACCTGACCCATTTTACGAAGACCCAAAGCTTCTAATCCTCTTTTTTGTGTAAGTGGACAGTTGATTTTGCTTCTAACTTGTTTTACTAATAATTTAGCCATAATTTCCTTGATTAACCTTTAAAAACTTTTTCTAAAGAAATACCTCTTTGTTTTGCAACAGAATGAGCACTTCTCATTTGCAATAAAGCATCAAAAGTTGCTTTTACCACATTGTGAGGATTTGATGATCCTTGAGATTTTGATAATACATCATGAATTCCTACTGACTCTAGAACCGAACGAACCGCTCCACCAGCAATAACTCCTGTACCATGAGAGGCTGGAATTAAAAATACACGTGCACCACCAAATTTACCTTTTTGTTCGTGAGGAACAGATTGACCGTTCAAAGGAATTTTTACTAAATTTTTCTTAGCATCTTCAACTGCTTTCGCAATTGCTTCAGAAACATCTTTAGATTTTCCTAATCCGTGACCAACTACACCATTTTCATCACCTACTACTACAATCGCAGAAAAACCAAATGCTCTACCACCTTTTGTAACTTTAGTAACACGATTAACACTTACCAAACGATCTTTCAATTCAAGACCACTAGGTTTTACTAGCTCTACGCTTTTGTATTTACTATTAGACATACTATATTAGAATTTAAGCCCAGCTGCTCTCGCACCTTCAGCTAATGATTTAATACGACCGTGATATAAATAACCTCCTCTATCAAAAGTTACTACTTCAATACCCACCTTTAAAGCTTTTTCTGCAACTAGTTTTCCAACAGCAGTAGCTACTTCAATGTTCGTACCTTTCCCTATTTCTTTTTCTCTTGAAGAGGCAGCTAATAAAGTAACTCCGTTTACATCATCAATTAATTGTGCGTAAATTTCTTTGTTACTTCTAAATACAGATAGCCTTGGATTAGTAGCAGTACCACTAATTGTTTTTCTAATTCTGAATCTAATTCTCTGTCTTCTTTCCGATTTTGTTAATGACATAATCTTATATTTTTAAGCTGATTTACCTGCTTTTCTTCTTAATACTTCACCTACGAATTTAACACCTTTTCCTTTGTACGGCTCTGGTCTACGAAAACCTCTGATTTTCGCAGCTACTTGACCTAAAAGTTGTTTGTCAAATGATGTTAACTTCACAATTGGATTTTTACCTTTTTCAGAAATAGTTTCCACTTTTACTTCTGGAGCTACTTCTAAAACGATATTATGAGAAAATCCAAGTGCTAAATCTAGTTTTTGACCTTGATTTGAAGCTCTATAACCTACTCCAACCAATTCTAATTCTTTAGTAAAACCAGTAGTTACACCAAGAATCATATTGTTAATTAAAGATCTATATAAACCGTGTTTTGCTCTTTGATCTTTATGATCAGACGATCTGTTTACTTGAACTTGATCTCCTTCAACATCTACAGTTACATCTGAATATTCCTGTGTAAGTTGACCATTTTTTCCTTTTACTGTAATAATACCTTCAGCAACTGTAACAGTTACACCAGCAGGGATTACAACGGGATTTTTACCTATTCTTGACATCTCTTATAAGTCTTTTAATTAGTATACGTAACAAATTACTTCACCACCTACATTTAATTGCTTCGCTTGTTTTCCGGTCATTAAACCTTTAGAAGTGGAAACAATCGCAATTCCTAATCCGTTAAGGATTCTTGGGATGTTAGAAGAACCTGAATACTTACGTAAACCTGGTTTACTAATTCTTTGGATATCTTTAATTACTGACTCTTTAGTATCTTTATCATACTTCAAAGCAATTTTGATTGAACCCTGAACAGCGTTGTCCTCAAATTTGTAACTTAAGATATAGCCTTGATCAAATAAGATCTTAGTTATTTCTTTTTTTAGATTAGATGCTGGAATTTCAACGACTTTGTGGTTTGCAGCCACAGCGTTTCTAACTCTCGTCAAATAATCCGCAATAGGATCTGTATACATATTTATTTATTTGCGGTAACGGTTTTCAAAAGAACTATTCTATTGAACCTGAAACCAGTTTATACAATTTTGATTCAGACGTTTGGTTGCAACATTTCTATAAATTACTGAAGTTGCAGTGTAACGTCTCTACCAGCTTGCCTTTTTAACTCCTGGAATTAATCCGTTATTAGCCATTTCACGGAATGTAACACGTGAAATTCCAAACTGACGAATATATCCTCTTGGTCTACCTGTTAATTTACAACGATTGTGTAAACGAATTGGAGAGGCGTTTTTTGGTAATTTTTGCAAACCTACTGCATCACCAGCTTCTTTCAAAGCTTTTCTTTTTTCAGCATATTTTGCAACCGTTTTTTCTCTTTTTACCTCACGGGCTTTCATTGATTCTTTAGCCATGTCTTAATTCTTTTTAAAAGGTAAACCTAGTTCAGCCAATAACGATTTTGCTTCTTTGTCCGTAGCAGCAGAAGTTACAAAAGTAATGTCCATTCCAGATATTTTATTTACTTTATCAATATCAATTTCAGGGAAAATGATTTGCTCTAAAACACCTAAGTTATAATTTCCTCTTCCATCAAAACCTGTAGCTTTAATTCCGCTGAAATCTCTAACTCGTGGTAAAGAAGAAGTAACAAGTCTATCTAAAAACTCATACATTCTTTCTCCACGCAAAGTAACTTTTGCTCCGATAGGCATCCCTTTTCTCAATTTGAATGACGCAACGTCTTTCTTTGAAATTGTGGATACTGCTTTCTGCCCTGTAATCTTTGTTAACTCATCAACTGCATAGTCAATTAGTTTTTTGTCAGATACAGCTGCACCAACTCCTTTACTCAAAACGATTTTTTCCAATTTTGGAACTTGCATTACGTTTGAATAACCGAATTCTTCTTTAAGAGCAGCAATTACTCTGTTCTTATATTCTTCTTTAAGTCTAGGTATATATGCCATTACTATAATACTTGATTAGATTTTTTTGAAAATCTCACTTTCTTATCTCCTTCAACTCTAATTCCTACTCTTGTAGTTTGTTTTGTTTTAGGATCAATTAAAGAAATATTTGAAATTTGTATTGAAGCTTCTTTTTTTACAATACCACCTTGAGGGCTTTTAGCACTTGGTTTGGTATGTTTTGAAACCATGTTTACTCCTTCAACTACCGCTTTATTTTTCTCACGGTATACACGCAATACTTTACCTTCAGCACCTTTATGGTCTCCAGCAATTACTCTTACGATGTCACCTGATTTTATTTTTAGCTTTATCATCTTACTACTAATTAAAGCACCTCTGGTGCTAATGATACAATTTTCATGAATTGTTTTTCACGAAGTTCTCTTGCTACTGGACCAAAAACACGAGTTCCTCTCATTTCACCTGCAGCATTCAAAAGAACACATGCATTGTCATCGAAACGGATATAAGAACCATCGGCTCTTCTCACTTCTTTTTTGGTACGTACTACAACTGCAGTTGAAACAGCTCCTTTTTTTACGTTTCCGTTTGGAGCAGCATCTTTTATAGAAACTACAATCTTGTCTCCAACAGAGGCATACCTTCTTTTGGTACCTCCTAAAACACGGATAGTTAAAACTTCTTTTGCTCCCGTATTATCTGCTACTTTTAGTCTTGATTCTTGTTGTACCATAATTATTTAGCTCTTTCAATGATTTCAACTAATCTCCAACATTTTGTTTTACTCAATGGACGTGTTTCACTAATCCTTACAGTATCTCCAATGTTACAGTCGTTATTTTCGTCGTGTGCATGAAACTTTTTAGTTTTCAAAACGAACTTACCGTATAGTGGGTGTTTTACTCTTGTTACTTGTGCAACAACTATGGATTTATCCATTTTGTCTGAAGTAACAACCCCAACTCTTTCTTTTCTTAAATTTCTTTTTTCTTCCATCTTTCAGCAGAATACAGTTATTGTAACTCTCTTTTTGTAAGTTCAGTAGCTAATCTCGCAACGGTTCTTCTAACACTTCTAATTTGAAGTGGATTCTCAATTGGAGAAATAGAATGAGCCATTTTCAAGTCGGCATACGCCTTCTTTGTTTGGTTTAGTTTTTCTTGCAACTCTGCTGCAGAAAGATTTTTTATTTCTGATTGTTTCATAATATATAATTAATTATGCTTCGAAATCTCTAGCAACAACGAATTTAGTTTTGCAAGGAAGTTTTTGAGCTGCAAGACGTAAAGCCTCTTTAGCAACTGACAAGGGAACACCTCCTACTTCAAACATAATTCTTCCGGGTCTAACAACGGCCGCCCAATATTCGACTGCACCTTTACCTTTACCCATACGCACCTCAAGAGGTTTCTTTGTTATTGGTTTGTCTGGAAATATTTTGATCCATAATTGTCCTTCTCTTTTCATAAAACGAGTAGCTGCAATACGTGCCGCCTCAATTTGACGAGAAGTTAAGAACATTCCATCTTCATGTACAGATTTAATACCAAACATTCCATTAGAAAGTTCGTGCCCTCTTTGAGAGTTCCCTTTCATTTTACCCTTTTGTACCTTACGGTATTTTGTTCTTTTAGGCTGTAACATTTTTCTTTACTTTTTAAAAAATTACTTTCTTTTACGGTCTCCCGCAGGTTTTCTGTCCTTGTTAAAAGGCTTTCTGTCACCTCTTGGAGCATCTCCTCCTTTACCACCACCAGTACCAGATTGTTTTTTATCCATACCTACAAGCGGAGAAAGATCTCTCTTTCCGTAAACTTCCCCTTTCATGATCCATACTTTGATACCCATTCTACCGTAAGTAGTATGTGCTTCAGCCAAAGCATAATCAATATCGGCTCTGAAAGTTGATAGAGGAATTCTTCCTTCTTTGAAACCTTCTGAACGTGCCATCTCTGCTCCATTCAAGCGTCCTGAAATCAAAACTTTGATACCTTCAGCGTTCATACGCATAGAGGCAGCAATAGCCATTTTGATTGCACGTCGGTAGGAAATACGGCTTTCGATTTGACGACAGATGCTTGTAGCAACTAGATACGCGTCAAGTTCAGGTCTTTTTATTTCAAAGATGTTAATTTGTACCTCTTTGTCAGTAACTTTCTTAAGTTCTTCTTTCAACTTGTCTACCTCTTGACCCCCTTTTCCGATAATAATACCAGGTCTAGCAGTAGTGATAGTAACGGTTACAAGTTTCAAAGTTCTCTCGATAATTACTTTTGAAACACTAGCTTTTGATAAACGAGCATGAATGTACTTTCTGATTTTATAATCTTCGGCGATTTTATCACCGTAATCATTTCCACCATACCAGTTAGAGTCCCATCCTCTGATGATACCAAGTCTATTTCCAATTGGATTTGTCTTTTGTCCCATCTTTATTAATTTGCTTGTGTGTTATCGTTAATAGCTCCCAACACGATTGTTACGTGGTTAGAACGTTTTCTAATTCTATGTGCTCTTCCTTGTGGTGCTGGACGAAGTCTTTTCAACATCATTCCACCATCAACACGGATTTCTTTAATAAATAAGCCTGCTTCTGAAACGTTTCCTTCAGCATTTTTCTGCTCCCAATTATTGATTGCCGATAATACTAATTTCTCTAATTTTCTTGAAGCTTCTTTTGTACTAAATCTTAAAATATTTAGTGCTCTTTCTACTTTCTGACCTCTAACTAGATCTGCTACTAAGCGCATTTTTCTAGGTGAAGTAGGGCAGTTATTTAACTTTGCGAAGGCTAGAGACTTATTTGCCTCTTTTCTTGCGTCTGCTGTTTCTCTTTTACGAACTCCCATTGCTTCTTATTTTTTACCTTTATTTTTTGCTCCAGCATGACCTCTAAAAGATCGAGTTGGTGAAAATTCTCCTAATTTATGACCTACCATATTTTCAGTTACATAAACTGGTACAAATTGACGACCGTTATGAACTGCGATAGTTTGACCTACAAAGTCTGGTGTAATCATAGAAGCTCTAGACCAAGTCTTTACTACTCCTTTGTTTCCACCTGCTATGTTTTCTTCTACCTTTTTTTCTAATTTATAATGAACAAAAGGTCCTTTTTTTAATGAACGTGCCATATCTTATTATTTCTTTCTACGTTCTACAATGTACTTGTTACTCGGGTTTTTCTTAGAACGTGTTCTATAACCTTTAGCAGGTATACCGTTTCTAGATCGTGGATGTCCACCAGAAGAACGACCTTCTCCACCACCCATAGGGTGATCAACAGGGTTCATTGCAACAGGTCTTGTTCTAGGTCTTCTACCTAACCATCTTGTTCTACCTGCTTTTCCAGATACAACTAATTGGTGGTCTGAATTAGAAACTGCACCAATGGTAGCTGAACATGTCAACAAGATTAATCTTGTTTCTCCAGAAGGCATTTTAATTGTTGCAAATTTTCCGTCTCTTGCCATTAATTGAGCAAATGTTCCAGCCGAACGAGCAATTACAGCTCCTTGACCTGGTCTCAATTCAATACAAGATATAACAGTTCCTAGCGGTACTTTACTTAACGGTAATGTATTTCCAATTTCAGGTTGAGAGTCTGCACCAGAAACTAATTTCTGACCTACTTTCAATCCGTTTTGAGCAATAACATATGTTTTCTCACCATCAGCATAAGCTAATAATGCGATAAAAGCAGTTCTATTTGGATCGTATTCTATTGATTTCACTGTAGCCGGAATTCCGTCTTTAGTTCTTTTGAAATCAATCATACGATAACGCTGCTTGTGACCACCACCCGTAAAACGCATGGTCATCTTTCCTTGACTATTTCTACCTCCAGAGTTTTTTATCGGCGCTATCAAAGAGCGTTCCGGCTTATCAGTTGTAATGGCGTCATAACCATTCACAACTCTAAATCGCTGACCTGCGGTAATAGGTTTTAATTTTCTTACTGACATTTTATCTTAGATATTGTTGTAAAAATCAATTGTTTCTCCCTCTTGTACTTGAACAAATGCTTTTTTGGTAGCATTTGTCTTTCCACTGATAAGTCCACTTTTAGTGTATTTTGTAGTTCTATCTGGTCTTACATTCATCGTATTGACACTAACGATTGTTACTCCATAAGTAGCTTCAACCGCTTTCTTAATTTGTATTTTATTCGCTTTTTTGTCTACGAAAAATCCAAAGCGGTTTAAAACTTCACTTTCTTTGGTTACTTTTTCTGTTACTATAGGTTTAATTATGATGCTCATATCCTATTATTTGCTTAAATTTTCTTCAATTCCTTCTAAAGAACCTTCTAATAACACTAAACTATTAGCGTTTAAAATATCGTAAGTGCTTATTTCTGAACTACTTATGACCTTAGAAGCTTTTAAATTGCGTGACGACAAATATACATTTTTATTCGAATCACCCAACACAAATAAAGATTTTTTATTATCTAATTCTAAAGCCTTCAAAACATTAATGAAATTCTTAGTATTTGGAGTTTCAAAATTGAAATCTTCCAAAACAATAATGTTCGATTCTTTCGCTTTAATTGAGAAAGCCGATTTTCTAGCTAAACGCTTTAGGCTTTTATTCAATTTGAATGAATAACTTCTTGGTCTTGGTCCAAAAACAGTTCCACCACCTTTAAACAAAGGATTCTTAGCACTACCCGCACGAGCAGTTCCAGTCCCTTTTTGTTTTTTAATCTTTCTTGTACTTCCCGCAACTTCAGCTCTTTCTTTTGCTTTGTGCGTACCTTGTCTTTGATTTGCCAAATACTGCTTTACATCAAGATATACTGCATGATTATTTGGTTCTATACCGAATACTGAATCCGAAAGTTGTACTTTTCTTCCAGTATCTTTTCCGTTAAAATCTACTACTTTTGCTTCCATTATTTCTGAATGATTACATATGAGTCTTTACATCCAGGAATACATCCCTTGATAACAAGTAGGTTCTTTTCAGCCACTACTTTTAAAACTCTAAGATTTTGAACTTTTACATTATCTCCTCCCATTCTTCCAGCCATACGCATTCCTTTGAATACTCTAGATGGATAAGAAGAAGCTCCTACAGAACCTGGCGCTCTTAAACGGTTGTGTTGACCGTGAGTTGCTTGTCCAACACCACCAAAACCGTGACGTTTCACAACCCCCTGAAAACCTTTACCTTTAGATACACCTTGTACATCTACAAATTCTCCTTCTTCAAAAATGGAAACGTCAATAACGTCACCTAACTTTTGTTCTGTTGCGAAATCTTGGAATTCAACGACTTTTTTCTTAGCTACAGTTCCTGCCTTTGCAAAATGACCTACGGCCGCTTTGGTGGAATGTTTCTCGTTTTTGTCATCGAAACCTAGCTGCAACGCTTCGTACCCGTCAACACCTTTGGTTCTGACTTGGGTAACAACACATGGACCTGCTTCAATAACGGTACAAGGAATATTTTTCCCGTTCTCGTCAAAGATACTTGTCATGCCAATTTTCTTACCGATTAACCCAGACATAATTATTATTTAATGATTATTAAAAATATAACTGAAAGATTGAAAATGGTATTATTCCATCTTTCAATTAATAACTTATACTTTGATTTCTACTTCAACACCACTTGGCAACTCTAATTTCATTAGAGCATCAATGGTTTTTGATGAAGAAGAGTAAATGTCAATTAATCTCTTGTATGACATTACTTCAAATTGCTCTCTCGCTTTTTTGTTCACGTGAGGAGAACGCAAAACTGTAAACAATTTTTTATGAGTTGGTAACGGGATTGGCCCTGTTACTACTGCACCTGTACTTTTAACAGTTTTTACAATCTTTTCTGATGATTTATCAACCAACATATGATCGTAAGATTTCAATTTTATTCTGATTTTTTGACTCATTTTCTTAAAGATTATGCGTTTCCTTTTGCTTTTTTGATCACTGCTTCCGAAATATTAGAAGGTGTTTCTGCGTAATGTGAAAATTCCATTGTTGATGTTGCTCTACCAGAAGACAATGTTCTTAAGGTTGTAACATAACCAAACATTTCTGATAATGGCACATCTGCTTTGATAGTTTTTGCACCTGCTCTATCACCCATGTCATTCACTTGACCTCTACGACGGTTAATATCTCCAACGATATCTCCCATGTTTTCTTCAGGTGTAATTACTTCCATTTTCATGATTGGCTCCAAAATAATAGCCCCAGCAGCTTTAGCTACTTCTCTATATCCCATTCTTGCTGCTAATTCAAATGATAATGCATCGGAATCCACAGGGTGGAAAGATCCGTCCAACAAAGTTACTTTCAAACTATCTACTTGATAACCTGCCAAAGGTCCTGTTTTCATAGCTTCACGGAAACCTTTTTCTACAGAAGGTATATATTCTTTAGGAACGTTACCCCCTTTAACAGAGTTTACGAATTGTAATCCTACAGGAACTTTACCATCAACTTCATCAGCTGGTTCTAAAACAAATACGATATCACCGAATTTACCACGACCACCAGATTGTTTTTTATATGTTTCTCTGTGTTGAGCAGTTCTTGTAAACGCTTCTTTGTATTCAACTTGAGGTTCCCCTTGGTTTACCTCCACTTTGAATTCACGTTTCATTCTATCAACAAGGATGTCTAAGTGTAACTCACCCATTCCTGAGATAATAGTTTGACCTGAAGCTTCATCTGTTCTAACGGTAAACGTAGGGTCTTCTTCAGCTAATTTAGCCAAAGCCATACCCATTTTATCAACATCCGCTTTTGTCTTTGGCTCAATTGCAATACCAATTACTGGTGCAGGAAATTTCATTGACTCAAGAATGATTGGGTGTTTTTCATCACACAATGTATCTCCAGTTTTGATATCTTTAAATCCTACAGCAGCTCCAATATCTCCAGCCTCAATATATTCGATTGGATTCTGTTTGTTAGCGTGCATTTGGTAGATACGAGAAATTCTTTCTTTGTTTCCAGAACGCGTGTTCAAAACATAAGAACCTGCATCCAATCTTCCAGAATAAGCACGGAAGAAAGCCAAGCGACCAACGAACGGGTCAGTAGCAATCTTAAATGCTAAAGCAGCAAACGGCTCTTTAACATCTGGCTTACGCAAGATTTGAGTTTGATCTTCTTCAAGCAATTCTGAATCATCTGGATGAATTCCAGAAATACCGTCTTTATCCATTGGAGATGGCAAGTATTTACACACTGCATCTAACATGAATTGAACTCCTTTATTTTTAAATGAAGAACCTGCAATCATAGGAATGATTGCCATATCCATAACAGCAGCTCTCAACGCAATGTTGATTTCTTCTTCTGTAATAGAATTTTCGTCTTCCATGAATTTCTCCAATAGATTCTCGTCATAATCAGCTACAGCTTCGATAAGAATAGAACGATACTCTTTTACTTCGTCTAACATATCAGCTGGAATATCTACCACTTCATAAGTAGCTCCCATTCCTGCATCATCCCAAACAATAGCTTGATTTCTAACTAAATCAACCACTCCTTTGAAGTCATTTTCTTCACCAATTGGCAAAGTGATTGCAACGGCATTTGATTTTAGCATGTCTCTTACTTGTTGACATACCATCAAAAAGTTAGATCCTTGACGATCCATTTTATTTACGAAACCAATTCTTGGCACTCTATATTGATCGGCTAATCTCCAGTTAGTTTCTGATTGTGGTTCCACACCGTCAACAGCAGAAAATAAGAAAACCAAACCATCTAATACACGTAAAGAACGATTTACCTCAACAGTAAAGTCAACGTGACCAGGTGTATCAATAATATTAAAGTGATAAGGTAAACTTTCAGGTAATAATTTACCTTGTGTTGTTGGAAAATTCCATTCACAAGTGGTAGCAGCAGAAGTAATAGTAATTCCTCTTTCCTGCTCTTGTGCCATCCAGTCCATTGTTGCAGCACCATCGTGTACTTCACCAATTTTGTGTGATTTTCCAGTGTAGAATAATATACGCTCTGTTGTGGTTGTTTTACCAGCATCAATGTGAGCAGCAATCCCGATATTTCTTGTGTATTTTAAATCTCTAGCCATTACTTTATGTATTAAAATCTAAAATGTGAGAATGCTTTATTTGCTTCAGCCATTTTATGAGTATCCATTCTCTTTTTAACAGCAGCACCTTCTTCTTTAGCAGCAGCTAAACATTCAGAAGCCAGTCTTTGAGCCATCGATTTCTCATTTCTTCTTCTAGAATAAAGTATTAACCACTTCATCGCCATAGAAATTTTTCGGTCTGGTCTAATTTGCATTGGAATTTGAAATGTAGCTCCACCCACTCTACGACTACGTACTTCTACGTGAGGCATAACGTTTGTAAGTGCATCTTTCCAAATTTCTAATGATGTTTTGTCATCATTTTGCTTTTTTGTTTCTATAATGTCAATTGCATCATAAAAAACTTTAAATGCTGTTGATTTTTTACCGTCCCACATTAAGTTGTTTACAAAACGGGTTACCAATTGGTCATTAAACCTTGGATCTGGTAAAAGTGGTCTTTTCTTTGCCGCTCTTTTTCTCATGTTTTTTGTTTTAGGAAAAGGTTATAAAGTTTTGAGGCCATAAGGTTTAGCAAAAACTAAACTTCTAAACTTCTACACTTCTAAACTTTTTCAAATTACTTTTTTGCTTCTTTAGGTCGTTTTGCTCCGTATTTAGATCTTCTTTGCGTTCTTCCTGCCACACCTGACGTATCAAGTGCACCACGAACGATATGATATCTAACTCCTGGTAAATCTTTAACCCTTCCACCCCTAACTAATACTATCGAGTGCTCTTGTAGATTATGTCCTTCTCCAGGGATGTATGCATTTACTTCATTACCATTTGTCAAACGCACACGCGCTACCTTACGCATCGCTGAGTTTGGTTTTTTTGGTGTAGTAGTGTAAACACGCGTACAAACCCCTCTTCTTTGAGGACAAGAATCTAAAGCAACCGATTTACTCTTCTTAGTTATTTGAGTTCTTCCTGTTCTTACTAATTGTTGAATAGTTGGCATAATTAAATACTAAAAATTACTTGTTTATAAATTCCCGCTTTTTACGGGGTTGCAAATGTAGAAAATATTTTTCACTAAACAAATCATAATTCATTAATTTTTTCTGAAAGAAAATATTTGTGTTTGAACTAGATACTAATTGAGAATATTCAACATCAAATCATAAAAAAACAATACCTTTTTAAGAATTACGTTTTTAATTAAGTATTAAGATTGAAACTTGAAAAACTTACATTTTTGCATTACTTTTATTAAAAAAAATCTTTTGAAAATTATAACAGTATTTTTAGTGTTTGTACTCTTTAGTCTTAATTGCAAAGCTCAAAACTTTGAATTAAAACTAATAGGAATGAATGAATCTGAAACCAAATCTATAGATTCATTGAACTACACCAAGAACCATCTGAATCTAAAATCAATTCAGGAAGAGATAACTTTAGCGTCTGAAAAATTATCAAAAGAAGGCTATTTAGAAAATCAATTTCTTGAGAAAATAAAACTAAATGACTCTGCATATTATGCTAAATTTAGTTTGGGCAAGAAAACAAAATTTATACGTATATATATAGGTAAAACAAATCAAATCAAGAGGACAAATAAAGAAGAAATCCGATTAGAAAATAACAGTAACGAAATCAAGAACTTAATTGATTGGAAAACGGAAAAAGACACTTTAAAAATACCATTTACAGAAGTAGAATCTTTTTTAAACAAGTCGATACAAAAATTAGAAAAAAAAGGATATGCTTTTGCAAAACTCAAATTAGAAAATTTTAATAGAACTAACACTTTTCTAATTGCCGAACTTCAATTTGAATTAGGAAAAGCAAGAGCATTGAATTCTATTGTTATCAATTACAAAAACAACGAGAAAAAAAATAGTTTTCCTGAAGGGCATTTGGCTCAAATAAACCGAAAATATAGAAATCGCGTTTTCAATTCAAATAGCGTGAATGGTATTTATGAAGATTTTGAAAAATTCAAATTTGTCAGCCAACTAAAATACCCTGAAATTTTATTCACAAGAGACACTACCAAAGTATATGTGTATTTGAATGATAAAAAATCAAACACGTTTGATGGATTTATTGGCTTTACCAACAACGAAAACAACAAAGTGAAGCTCAACGGCTATTTGGATGTAAAATTAGAAAACACTTTAAAAGCAGGCGAACAATTTACATTATATTGGAAAAGTAATGGAAATGATCAAAAAACATTTTCTACAGGAATCGAAATTCCTTATTTATTCAAAAGCCCTCTGGGAATAAAAGCTCAAATTAATATTTTCAAACAAGATAGTATTTTTCAAAATACAAAAACTGAAATAGATTTAGGCTATTATATCGATTACAATACCCGTCTTTTTCTAGGATATCAAGCGACGGAATCCAGCGATATTCTAAACACAAACACCAAAACCATTAGTGATTATAAAAATTCTTTTATTTCCACCAATTTAGAATATCTAAAATCGGATGCTCAAAATTCAAATTTTCCTGTAAAATCATCACTTTCGGCTAATTTTGGAATCGGAAAAAGAACTTCCAACGAGTTTTCTAAAAATGCAGGAACCATTAAACAAGGTTATGTGAAAATTCAAGCTATGCACAATTTCTACTTGAACACTAAAAATTGTGTTAACATAAATTTTCATAACTATTTTTTAAAAAGCGACACCTATGTTACAAACGAATTATTCCGTTTTGGAGGAATCAATTCTATTCGAGGTTTTGCCGAAAATATTTTCCAAGCAAATTTTATGACAGCTTTTCAGTCTGAATATCGACATATCGTATCTTCTAACTTATATTTTCATACTATTTTAGATTACTGTTATTTTCAAGACCAAAGCCTTGATTACAATCAAAACCTAACTGGAATAGGTCTTGGGGTTGGGTTAAATACAAAAAGCGGTTTATTAAAATTTGCCTTTGCCAATGGCAATATTAAAAACCAAACCATTCAACTTAGCAACACAATTATCCACATTAACTACGTAGTTAGGTTTTAATTTTTTTGATAAAATACATTTTTATAACAAAATTAACACCTATTGTTAAATATTTTTTTGTATGTACGCATAAAATAATTGTTGTTTTATTTGGTTAGTTAACAAATTATTAAGAATTTTGAAAAACTAATTCAAAATACTCAAACAATGAAAGTAAAGTTTAAAGGATTCTTAGTACTACTAGTACTAATCGCGCAACTCACCTTTGCGCAAGAGCGAGTTGTTACAGGAGTTGTTTCTGACAATACAGGATTGCCTCTACCAGGAGCAAGTGTATTGGTAAAAGGAACAAAAACTGCAACCCAAACTGATTTTGATGGAAAATACTCTATCAAAGCGACACCAAGTCAAACACTAGTATTTAGTTATATTGGGATGAAATCCCAAGAAGTTAGTGCTAGTTCGCAAAGTATCAACATTAAATTACAAGATGGTGCTCAAGCACTTCAAGAAGTAGTTGTTACTGCCTTAGGTATAAAAAGGGAAAAAAAATCTCTAGGATATTCTGTTTCAACAGTAAAAGCTGAAAGTCTTAATCAAAAATCAGAAGGTGATATTGGACGTGTTTTAAGCGGAAAAGTTGCTGGTGTAAACATCACTGCAACCAACGGTATGTCTGGTTCAAGCACTAATATAAACATTAGAGGTTTTAATTCGATTTCAGGATCAACACAGCCTTTATTTATAGTTGACGGAGTTCCGTTTGATTCTGGAACAAATACGCAATCTACCTATTTGAATGGAAACACTGAGTCGAGCCGTTTTTTAGATATTGATCCAAATTCAATCGAAAATGTAAGTGTTTTAAAAGGATTAAGTGCTACAGTGCTTTATGGTAATGCGGGAAGAAATGGTGTTATCTTGATTACAACAAAAAACGCAACCTCCTCGAAAGTTAATAAGAAGTCAGAAATCACAATTAGTCAATCTGTGTTTTTTTCTGAAGCTCATTTACCAAAATATCAAAAC
>CAMAWK010000030.1 GCA_945861915.1 Flavobacterium psychrophilum
AAACTTTAGAAAAAAAAGCTAAAATAGTCTGTCATTAAAATGAACGAAGTAATCACATTTTCACAATTAAAAAAAAGAGCCACAAAATAGGATTGCTTGCTCTCAATTATTATTACAACTCAAATTCTTCTGTGTCTTGTTCAACTGCTGTGGTGTCTTTTACGACCGCTGGACGGCTGTAACAATCTACTTTTATCGAAAGATTTGACGGTCTATCAAAAGATTCTTTAGACACTTTTAGGGTTGTATCTTCGTAACATTTTTTCATAAAATAAGCCCAAACGGGTAAGGCTGCTGTGGCTCCTTGTCCGTAAGTCAAGTTTTTGAATCTTGCGGAACGGTCTTCACAACCTACCCAAACACCCGTAACTAAATTGGGTACCATTCCCATAAACCAACCATCGGATTGGTTTTGTGTGGTGCCTGTTTTTCCTGCAATAGGGTTTTTAAATAAATACGGATAGCCTGTCCAGCGATTGTCTCCACTACCGCCACCTTCGGTTCTTAATCTTGCTCCTGAACCACTTTCGGTTACACCTTCTAGCAATTTGATAACCGCAAACGCAATATCTTTATTCAATACATCATGCGACTCGGGAATGGGTTCGTAGATAACCACCCCACTTTTGTCTTCGATTCGGGTGATGAATTGCGGTTTTACATACACGCCTTGATTGGCAAAAGTGCCATAAGCTGCCACCATATCATGAACGGTAATATCAACCGCACCAAGGGCAATCGATGGTTGCGTTGGAATATCTGATTTAACCCCTAGTTTATGAGTTAATTCAATTACCGCTTCGGGACTGGTTTTGTCTATTAATTTTGCCGAAACGGTATTAATAGAATTGGCTAATCCTTGTTTTAAAGTGACCATGCCGCGATATCTATTGTCGGAATTTCTAGGTTCCCAATCTTCTGTAACATGATGACGCCCTTTTCGAATCATAAAAGGTCCATCAACAATGGTGTCACAAGGCGACATTCCTAACTGTTCGATAGCCGTTGCGTACACAAAAGGTTTGAATGTAGAACCCACTTGTCTGGCACCTTGACCCACGTGATCGTATTGAAAATATTTGTAATTAATCCCTCCAACCCAGGCTTTTATACTTCCTGTCTGAGGTTCCATTGCCATTAAACCTGATTGTAAAAAGTGCTTATAATATCTAATGGAATCCAAAGGAGTCATAATGGTATCTCTTTCACCTTTCCAGGTAAAGACTTTCATTTTTGTTTTTTGGCTAAAAGAAGCTATGATTTCGTCTTCACTTTTTTCCATTTCGGTCATGACTGTCCAGCGATACGAGGCTTTCATGGCTTGTTTTAGAATACGCTGTGTTTCGGTGTCTGAAATATTGACAAAAGGAGCATTTTTATTGGTTTTGGCTTCAATAAAAAATTCTTCTTGCAGGTTTTCCATGTGTTTTTCTACTGCTTCTTCTGCATACAATTGCATTTTAGAATCGATGGTGGTGTAAATTTTTAATCCGTCTTTGTAGATATTGTAATCAGAACCGTCAGGTTTTTTGTTCTCTTCCATCCATTTTTTCATGTAATCCCTCAAGTATTCTCTGAAATAAGTGGCGGTTCCTTCTCGGTGACTTTCGAGTTTGAAATTCAATTTGATAGGTAAACTTTGTAGTTTTAGTTTTTGAGAAGTGGTAATAATTTTGCCTTTTTCCATTTGCAAAAGCACTACATTTCTTCGGTTTTTTACTCCTTGAGGATTTTTTACTGGGTTGTACAATCCGGAGTTTTTAAACATACCAACTAAAATAGCCGATTCGTCGATGGTTAATTCTTTAGGTTCTTTAGAAAAATAGGTTTTTGCTGCTGAACTTACGCCAACAGAATGATTTCCAAAGTCATAGACATTGCAATACATGGCGATTATTTCATTTTTGGTATATTGTCTTTCTAATCGAATGGCGATAATCCATTCTTTTATTTTTTGAACAATACGAAAAGGCAAGAATTTAGACCCTTCGCCGTGGAATAATTGTTTGGCTAATTGTTGGGTTAGCGTACTGGCTCCGCCGCTAGTTCCTAAACTAGCAATAGCTCGTAAAGTACCCCTTCCGTCAATTCCTGAATGTTCATAAAAACGGGCATCTTCGGTTGCAACTAATGCTTGAACAAGGTTTTTGGGTAAGTCGGAATATTTGAGTTGGGAGCGGTTTTTTTCGAAATACTTTCCAAGAATTTCTCCGTCAGATGAAATGATTTCGGTGGCTAAATTCGAATCAGGATTTTCTAAATCTTCAAACGAAGGCATGGAACCAAAAAGTCCCCAAGAAGCAAATAAAAAGAATACTACAATGCCTCCAAGTCCGTAAAAGAAAACTTTCCAGAATTTATTTTTGTAATAATTGATGTCTTTTTCTATGTTGTTTTGACTTGCCATAATTTCACTCTATTTTTTCTATCCTAAAACCTACTTCTGTGATTCCTGCTAACTCTTTTGTTCCTTGAATTTTGCCGCTTTCGCGAAGTGCTTGTTTGATATGAACTTTATATTTCGTTCTAAATCGAACATTTTCTTTGTAAAACAGTATACTTTCTTTTAAATCTGTAAATCCATCGCCCAAAAGTGTTCCGTCTGGATTGGCCATTTGGTATTCGAGAGTATCTACTTTGGTGAAACCATTGGGTAATTCCATGGCTACAATCAAAAAAAGATTATTAAATGGATAGTTGTTGTTGTTTCTTAAATTCACAAATAAATTATACCTTTTGGTAGAATCTAATTCAGGCAAATCAAAACTGACAATACTGTCTTTGTGCCAAGAACTTCCAACGGTTTTGTATTCGTCAAAAACTCTTTTTTTGTCACAGGAAAAAAAAAGAAACAATACTAACAAGAGTAAAATGCTATTGTTTATTTTCATTTTTTGTAATTAGTATTGGTTTTCTAGAAACCGCAGGTTTATTATCTTCTGGATTCTTAGTTCTTGGCGCATTGTTGGGTTTGTTATTAGAATTGGCAACAATTAGATTTTCTCCTCCCGATTTGCGTTTTTTGTTTGGTTTTTTCTTTCTTTTTGGTTGATCAAAACGAGTGAGACTTTCTTGTCCCATAGCATTATTAAAGTTTTTCTCAGGTTCTTGAACAATTTCTATAGCGTAATCTTCTAAAGCAGACACTTTAATCTGTTGCTTATTTTCGGCAAGAATTTCTTTTACTTGTTCAATTTTTAGCACATGCCAATTCGCAAAATCAGACGTGTATGCAAACCACATTAAACCTTTGAAAATATCTTGTTTCTGGCAAATAGCATCGCCTTTTTCAGTTGATAATTTGGTGTCAAAACTAGGAAACCCTTTCAAAGCATCCATGTAAGTGTCGAGTTCATAGTTGAGACAACATTTTAATTTGCCACATTGACCCGCTAGTTTTTGCGGATTGAGCGATAATTGTTGGTATCTCGCAGCAGAAGTGTTTACACTTCTAAAATCAGTTAGCCAAGTCGAGCAACACAATTCTCGACCACACGAACCAATACCTCCCAAACGAGCTGCTTCCTGGCGAAGACCTACTTGTTTCATCTCAACTCTGGTCGTGAATTCTTTTGCAAAATCTTTGATTAATAATCTAAAATCGACTCTGTCATTGGCAGTATAATAAAAAGTAGCTTTCGAGCCATCGCCTTGAAATTCGATATCAGAAATTTTCATTTCTAGTTTATGTTCAATCGCTAATTCTCTCGCTCTTACTTTCATAGGCTCTTCTTTATCACGAGAAGTAGACCAAATATCGATGTCTCTTTGAGACGCTTTTCTATAAATCTTTAGAATTTCGGGGCTGGTAATTTTCACCCCTTTTTTCTTCATTTGAATGCGAACCAACTCACCTGTGAGGGTTACAATTCCGATGTCATGCCCTTGGGTTGTTTCAGTTGCGACAATATCGCCCATGCTCAAAGTGAGCTTTTCGGTATTGCGATAAAATTCTTTTCTTCCGTTTTTAAAACGAACTTCCACACAGTCAAAAGGAGTTTCGCCATTGGGCAAACTCATGTTCGAAAGCCAATCAAAAACCGTTAATTTGTTGCAGCTATCGGTGCCGCAAGTCCCATTATTTTTGCATCCCTTTGGTGCGCCACCATCGGATGTTGAACAACTTGTACAAGCCATAATTTGAAAATATAGTGATCGTCCTAATAAGATTGGGAC
Source organism: Flavobacterium psychrophilum (assembly GCA_945861915.1). GTDB lineage: Bacteria > Bacteroidota > Bacteroidia > Flavobacteriales > Flavobacteriaceae > Flavobacterium > Flavobacterium psychrophilum_E. Next base: position 4,177 of record CAMAWK010000030.1, read on the forward strand.
TACTAGACAAAAAGTTTAGAGCGTAAAGATAGTATTTTTTCGTTTAAAGTTTCTAATCGATTATAGTGAGAATTGTTAAACCAAAAAACCCATTCCGATTGGAATAGGTTTTATTAGAAGCTTAGAAATTCATTAGTCTAAAACCTTAAATATTTTATCGGATAATCGAACCCGAAAAGGCAAATGCATCGTGACTTTGTCTCCCATTGTTGCCGCTGAATTTTCGGTTCCGTTGACGAACAGTTCCTCAATTAGTAGTGTTTCATTTCCTGTTGTTTGTCCAGAAATTAAAATAGTATCACCCAATTTTAAGTCTTGATTTTCAACTAAAAAAAGTACTATTTGGGCTTTGGCATAATAATGTTCGACTTTGCCAATACTCACTTTTTTAATTTTAATTTTTTGGCGAATGTCTGCAGGTTTTTGCGTCGTTTGTTCTTTTGATTTTGTTTCGGCTATAGCCAATGGTATGTCCGAAAGTTCGCCCGAATGTTTGAACAGTAATTTATCTGATTTCCCTTTTCTGAAAATCATATTTCCGTTTTTTATACCTCTTCTCAGTTTTACTTGTTCCACTAACGGAAGATGAATAATTTCTTGACATTCGGTTGAGCAGCAATTGTCTAATGCCGATTTGCATTCGTCACATTGAATAAATAATAAATGACAGCCTTCGTTCTCACAATTGGTGTGATTGTCACAGGGCTTTCCACATTGATGGCATTGGGAGACGATATCGTTGGTAATTCTTTCACCCAATCGGTGGTCAAAAACAAAGTTTTTACCAATAAATTTACTTTCTAGCCCTTCTTCTTTGATTTGTTTGGCATAGTTAATAATACCGCCTTCGAGTTGAAAAACATTTTTGAACCCTTGATGCTTAAAGTAAGCCGACGCTTTTTCACACCGAATGCCACCTGTGCAATACATCACAAGGTTTTTGTCTTCTTTGTGTTCTTTTAATTGCTCATTGATGATGGGTAAACTTTCTCGAAAAGTTTCGACATCAGGTGTGATTGCTCCTTTAAAATGACCAATTTCGCTCTCATAGTGATTCCTAAAATCGACTACAATCGTGTCTGGATTGTCTAAAATTTGGTTGAATTGTTTGGCTTTTAGATGCACTCCAATGTTGGTAACATCAAAGGTTTCGTCATTCAATCCATCGGCAACTATTTTGTCACGCACTTTGATAGTTAGTTTCAAAAAAGAATGATCGTCTTGTTCTACAGCCACATTCAAGCGAATGTTTTGCATAAAATCATAGGCTTCCAGCGTTTCTCGAAAGGCTTCTATGTTTTCGGTAGGAATACTCATTTGGGCATTGATTCCCTCTTTGGCTACATAGGTTCGACCTAAAGCATCGAGTTGGTTCCATTTGATGAATAAATCATCGCGAAATTGTTGAGGGTTTTCGATTTTGGCATACGCATAGAAAGATAATGTAAGTCGTTGTTTTCCGGCTTCATCTATTAATTGGGCTCTTTCTTCTGCGCTTAAAGTGTTGTACAGTTGCATGCTATAAACGGTTTAAGGTTAGAGACGTAAAATTGTACGTCTGTACAGAAATTTATTGAATTCTAAATGGAAGAATTCGGTGCAAATTTAAAGCTAAACTGCAAAGTTCGCAAGGTTTAAAAAATTAAAACCGCAGATTCACAGATTTTCTATTATAAATCTGCGAATTTGCGGTAAAATATTTTATAAATTTTTCTTAGCGAACCTTGCGTAAACCTTTGTGAACTATGCGGTTAAATGATATTAACAAAATTCCGCGTAAGCGTCCATTAGATTTTCTGCAATTAATTCAGCTGGGCGACCCTCGATGTGGTGACGCTCCAACATGTGTACTAATTCTCCGTTTTTGAACAAAGCCATACTTGGCGATGAAGGAGGAAAAGGAAACATATGTTGTCTGGCGGCATCTACCGCTTCTTTGTCGACACCTGCAAAAACAGTGATTAAATGATCCGGTTTTTTAGCTCCGTCTAAACTCATTTTTGCTCCTGGACGTGCATTTCTAGCGGCACAACCACAAACGGAGTTTACTACAACTAATGTAGTTCCTGTTGCTTTAATGGCAGTATCAACTGCCTCAGCATTATGCAAATCTTGAAAACCAGCCGATGTTAATTCGGCTTGCATGGGTGTTACCATTTCTTGTGGATACATAGTATTTTTGATTTAAGAATTAACAAATTTTGAATTGCAAATTTACAAAGATTCAAATCAAGATGTACCTTTAATTATAAAGTTTTGTTATAGTTTGATAACTTGCCATTAACTCTTAAATCGGAATGAATATCCCAACGCAAGATAATACTTGGGAGAAATGGCGGATAAACCAATACCTCCCGAAACATCCAATTGATGATTTGTGTTTAGTAAATATGTAATTCCTGCATCAAAGCGATGATCAGGTTTCTGTATTTGAGGTACAAATCCATAGAGTTCAACGTAGGCTCCCATTTTTTCAGTGAGCGAATAACCAGTTGTTAGGGTGTAAATAAAAGTAGGTTCGGGACTTTCTCCGTTCCATTCCGCTCCCAAATTATAACTCAACGATTGCTTTTCTGAAAGAGTATGTTGCATCGTGAATCGGAATTCTGGTGCATAATAACTGGTTTGCAATTGCTTCGAACCGAGTTTTGGAATTCCAATATGACCAATAAATGACGTAATCGGAATGATTCCTTTTTCTTTAAAAAGTTGCGTTTTAAACCCAATTAAAACAGGATTAATTCCTGAAATTGTACTCGAAAAATGGTCTTCAATTCCTAATTCTGTGATGAGGCGCAATTCAAAATGGTCATTTATACCAAATCGAGTCAAAATAGTTGGTGCTACAATCTGACTGGTTTCGCTATCCGTTTTCTCATAAGAAAACCCATTTTCTAATTGGAAATAATTTTTGGGAACAATAAACGGACATTCGGTTTGATCGGGTCTGTCGGTTTGAATGGAGGGCATTTCTTGTGCAAAAGCAGCATTTAAAAACACTACAAAAACAAAAAGTAAAACAATGTTTTTTTTCATTTTAATTAGTTGTTGAATTAATTTTTAGACAAATCTAAAAAAATTATTACCTAAATCAAAATTATTGTTACATTTGTGATGCTATTTAAAAAAACTACCGATGGGAAAATCTTTAGAAGAAGTACATGAATCCGTAACTGCGCCCAATAACGTTTCGACATTCCGAAAAATTTTGGCCTTTTTCGGACCTGCTTATTTAATTTCAGTTGGCTATATGGATCCCGGCAACTGGGCAACCGATTTAGCTGGTGGTAGTCAGTTTGGGTATTCTTTACTTTGGGTTTTATTAATGAGTAACATGATGGCGTTGTTGTTACAAAGTTTAAGTGCTCGATTAGGAATTGTCACCCAACGCGATTTGGCGCAAGCCTCACGCGAAACATACTCTAAATGGGTTAATTATATTTTATACTTTTTGGCTGAAATTGCCATCGCAGCCTGTGATCTAGCCGAAGTTTTGGGAATGGCAATTGGACTGAATTTGTTGTTTGGAATTCCGTTGTTGCAAGGGGTTTTAATTACTGTTTTAGACACATTTTTATTGTTGTTTTTAATCAATAAAGGCATCCGAAAAATGGAAGCTTTTATCATTTGCTTGGTTGCTATTATTGGTTTTTCGTTTGTTTTTGAAATGATTTTTGCCCAACCCGAAATAGGAAATGTACTTACTGGTTTAATTCCCAGTATTCCTTCTGAGGAAGCCTTATATATCGCCATCGGAATCATCGGTGCCACTGTAATGCCACATAATTTGTACCTGCATTCTTCTTTGGTACAAACCAGAAAATTCGACCGAAGCACAGCAGGAATTAAACAAGCTTTGAAATACAATTTTATCGATTCTACCATCGCTTTGAACTTGGCTTTTTTTGTGAATGCAGCGATTTTAATCTTGGCAGCAGCCACTTTTTACAAAAATGGTTTGTTTGAGGTAGCCGAAATTCAGGATGCACATCGCTTGTTAGAACCTATGTTAGGAACACAATGGGCTCCAATTTTGTTTGCTGTCGCACTTATCGCTGCTGGGCAAAGTTCTACTATAACAGGAACATTAGCGGGTCAAATTATTATGGAAGGTTATCTTAATTTACGAATTCAACCTTGGGTTCGCCGAATTATTACCCGATTAATCGCCATTATTCCTGCGGTGATTGTTATTTCTATTTTTGGCGAAAGCGTAACGGGAAAAATGCTTATTTTGAGTCAAGTGATTCTGAGTTTACAATTAGGCTTTGCTATTATTCCGCTAATTCATTTTGTTTCCGACAAATCAAAAATGAAAGGATTTCATATTTCTAAAACGACTCAAATTGCGTCGTGGATTGTGGCGTTGATTATTGTTTCGCTCAATGCCAAATTAGTTTTCAATGAAATTCAAGGCTGGTTAGAAACTTCGGATAATCCAATCGTTCTTTGGTTGACTGTTGTTCCATTGGCAATTGGCTTTTTATGTTTGTTGCTGTACATTGTTTTCAAACCGTTTATCACAGAATCGAAACCAAATATTGACAACCATTCACCCCATAATTTGAAATTGCAGTTTTCTCAAACGGGTAGTTTTACTAATAAGAATATAGCCATTACAGTTGATTTTACCAAAGCCGACGAAATTGCCATCAATTCAGCATTTGAACTCGGAGGAGTCGAGGCAAAATATACTTTAATTCATGTCGTAGAAACTGTTGGAGCGATTATGTATGGCGAAAATGTCGATGATCACGAAACCTTAATCGACGAAAGATTATTGCTAGAATACAAAGAAATGCTCACCGAAAAAGGATATAAAGTGAGTACAAAATTAGGTTTTGGAAAACCAAATAAAGTAATTCCAATACTAATTAATGCGGAGCTTTTTGATGTTTTGGTGATGGGAACGCACGGTCATACAGGCTTGAATGATATGCTTTTTGGTACAACAGTCGATAATGTTAGACATAAAATAAGAATCCCGTTGTTTATCGTGAAAATTTAAGATTTTACCGCAAACCAAAAAACTTAAATGACCTTATATGACTTATATGGTTAAAAAATCTAAAATCAAATGACTTTTTCAGAAGAAAATTATCTCAAAACCATTTACCATTTAATCAATAGTTCTGACAAAGAAGTCAGCACCAATGCTATTGCAGAATCGATAGAAACCAAAGCCTCTTCGGTTACTGATATGCTCAAAAAGTTAGCCGAAAAAGACTTGGTCAATTATGTCAAATACCAAGGTGTTTCGTTAACGCCTAACGGACTTTTAGCCGCTAAAATGATTGTTAGAAAACACCGTCTTTGGGAAGTTTTTTTGGTCGAAAAATTAGACTTTTCTTGGGACGAAGTCCACGATATTGCGGAACAATTAGAGCATATAAAGTCCGAAAAACTGATTAATAAACTAGATGATTTTCTAGGAAATCCTACCGAAGATCCACATGGCGATCCGATTCCTGATGCACAAGGAAAGATTATCAAAATTGAAAAAAAATTATTGTCGGAATTAGAACAAAATCAAACAGGAATTTGTGTGGGCGTGAAAGATTCTTCTACTGAATTTTTGAAATATTTAGACAAAAACGAAATTGCCTTAGGCTCGAAAATCGAAATCCTACTCAAAGAAGATTTTGATTTATCTCTAAAAATAAAAGTAGCCCAACACGAACTAACGATTTCTAACAAAATAGCCTCTAATCTTTTTGTGAAAATGGTGTAATCTTTTGAATTTGAAAAAAACAAAATGAATTACACCCAACGGGTTTGCTTTTTTATTGATTTTTCTTTAAACTCCCCACTATCTCACTCAAAAAACTATTAAAATCAAAGGTTTCATCTTTGTTAAAACCCATTCTTACAATAACTAGATCTTGTGAGGGCAGTATAAAAATTCTTTGTTTCTGAAAACCATTAACAGAATACAAATCGCGTGGTGCATCTGGATAAACCCCTCCGGCATTGAGCCAAAAATGCCCTCCATACTCGCCTTTGGAACCATTCGCGGGTGTGGATACATATTTAGCCCAATTTTCATCAAATAGTTGCTCCCCGTTCCAGTTCCCCTTGTGCAAATACAGTAATCCAAATTTTGCCCAATCCCTTGTCGTTGCCCAACTGTAGGAAGAACCTACATAATTACCTGCCATATCCGTTTCAACAAGCATCGAATGCATTCCTATTTTATCAATCAAAGCCGAATACCAAAAATCTAAATATTCTTGATGCGTTTTGAACTGTTTTCTCAAAATTCCAGATAATAAGTTAGAAGTGCCCGAGGAATAATAATAGGTGGCATTGGGCTTGCCTACAAGTGGCTTATCAATCTGCGCTTTTGTCATATCTTCAGACAAGTAAAGCATTTCTACTGCATCGGAACGTTTTGTGTAATCTTCTTTCCATTCTAGTCCGGAGTTCATATGAAGCAAATCGTTTATGGTAATTTTTGCACGTTCATCGTTTGACCATTCCGCAATTGGAGCGGGTTTGTAAATATCCATTTTTCCTAGTTTTTGAAGAATCCCAAAATAGGTTGCCGTAATACTTTTTGTCATCGACCAACCCATTATTTTAGAATTTTTATCGATTCCGGGAGCATACTTTTCTGCAATTATTTTGTCTTTGTAAATCACAAGTACCGAACGTGTTCTTTTGCTTATTTCTCCATTTCTGTCAAAAGCATTGGCCACAGCCGTATTCAATTTTTTATAATCAATGTTGGCAAAAACACTATCTTTTGGCTCGTTGTTACCATAGGGAAAAGGTAAATTGTTTTTTATTCTTGTTCTTTTAGGAACTTTATATGGTTTTGTAACATCAAAATCATCGCTGATTAATGTTACGCCCAAACCTTCGCGGTAAATGGCTTTTCGTTCTTTAAATCCAAAAATCGACGCTATCGCAAATTTTTCAGCTTCATTAATTTTGTTCTTTGCTAAGAAAATAACCGAAACATCATTATCTTGATTTTCTATTATTTCTTGAGAACGATTGGCTATAAAATGCCCTGAAGCAACACTCTTAGCTGAAAATCCAGAAATTAAATCCAAAGGATAATTCGTGTAACCGTAATATAGTAAAAACAGTACTAATGCCAGACTAAGGAATTTGAATATTTTTTTCATCAGAATGAATAATTTGTAAATTACTGCAAGATACATTTTTTACCAGATAAGACATTCAACGTCATTTAAGTTTTTCTCCAATTCCCATATATTCCTTGTATAATTATTAACAACTGTTTGGTAAAAATCCCTTGAAGTTTTAGTACTTTTGTATCTAGAATTTTTCTAAATAGAGCCATGTTAGATATCCAAAAAATTAGAGCTGATTTCCCCATACTTTCGCAAACTATCAACGGAAAACCCTTGATTTATTTTGATAACGGAGCCACTTCACAAAAACCGCAAGTTGTGATTGATGCGTATGCGAAATATTATCAAGAAATAAATGCAAATATTCATCGCGGGGTTCACACCTTAAGTCAATTGGCGACTGATGCTTACGAAGAATCTAGAAACAAAATTCAAAAGCATATCAATGCAAAATTTGCACACGAGGTTATTTTTACTTCGGGGACAACCCACGGAATCAATGCGGTTGCCAATGGTTTTGCTTCGCTATTAAAATCGGGAGATGAAGTATTAGTTTCAGCAATGGAACACCACAGTAATATTGTTCCTTGGCAAATGTTGTGCGAAAAAACAGGTGCGGTTTTGAGAGTCATTCCCATGAATGAAAACGGGGAATTGATTCAATCTGACTACGAAAAATTACTTTCGGATAAAACAAAAATAGTGGCTGTTAATCATATTTCGAATGCATTGGGAACCATCAATCCAATTCAATTGATGATTGCCAAAGCGCATGAATTTGGAGCCGCGGTTTTGATCGACGGTGCTCAAGCCGTACCACATTTACAACCCGATGTTCATGCGTTGGATTGTGATTTTTATGTGTTTTCTGGACACAAAATGTGTGGTCCAACTGGAACAGGTATTTTATACGGAAAAGAATCTTGGTTGAATAAATTACCACCCTATCAAGGAGGAGGTGAAATGATTAAAGAAGTTACTTTCGAGAAAACAACTTATGCAGATTTACCGCATAAATTTGAAGCGGGAACGCCCAATATTGCTGGTGGAATTGTATTAGGCATAGCGGTCGATTATATGCATGCTGTTGGTTTCGACAACATTCAAGAGCAAGAATTAGAATTGGTAGAATACGGAACCAAACGATTGTTAGAAATTGAAGGGTTGAAAATTTTTGGTACTGCCAAGGAAAAAACTTCTGTGATTTCGTTCAATATCGAAGGCATTCATCCGTATGATATTGGAACTATTATTGACAAATTGGGAATTGCTGTTCGAACAGGTCATCATTGTGCACAACCTGTTATGGATTTTTTCAAAATTCCAGGAACTATAAGAGCTAGTTTTGCCTTTTATAATACCAAAGAAGAAATTGACGTTATGATTGAAGCGGTTAAAAAAGCCCAAATGATGTTATCTTAATAAATACTAATCTATATGAAATTAATCACCCTGTTTCTTTTATGCATTTCATTGTGCAAAAATTGTTCAAGTTCATCTCAAAATGATTTGAAAAATGCAGAAGTAGAATATACTGCTTCTACCAGAGGTTTTTACACAAAAATCACTATCAAAAACCAACTAATTAGTATTTCAAAAGATAGAAATGCTACTTATCCAGCTAAAGAAACTAACATTTCGGATGCCGATTGGCAGGAATTAATCGAGTTATTCAAAACCATCGATTTGAAAACTATTTCGACTTTAAAAGCACCTACCGAAAAAAGGTTTTATGATGGGGCTGCCATTGGAAATTTGAAAGTAAACTACAAAGAAAAAGAGTATCAATCGAGTGCTTTTGATCATGGTTTTCCGCCAGAGGAAATCAAAAAAGTAGTAGATAAAATAAATTCATTTGTTAAAAAAGAAGAATGAACATTAGAGAAAAACAAGAAGAAATAATCGAAGAATTTTCCATGTTTGACGACTGGATGCAACGTTACGAGTACATTATTGATTTGGGTAAAAATTTGCCTTTAATCGAAGAAGAATTCAAAACAGAAGATAATATCATCAAAGGATGCCAATCGAAAGTCTGGCTCAAAGGAGAACAGAACGAGGATAAAATTGTTTTCACTGCCGATAGCGATGCTATTTTAACCAAAGGAATTATTGCTATTTTAATACGAGTTTTTTCTAACCAAAAAGCAATGGATATTTTGAATGCCGATATGGATTTTATAGATAAAATTGGTCTCAAAGAACATTTGTCGCCTACACGAGCTAACGGATTAGTGTCGATGATAAAAAATATAAAAATGTATGCTTTGGCATTTGATGCTAAAAAATGATTTTAAAATATAAGTCATTTAAGTCAAGTTTTTAAAAAAAGGATAGTAAAAAAAGAAGTTAAATAAGCGGTTCTAATTTTTTTAAAAATGATTGTAACAAGAAGTTCTCTCAAAGATTTAGTTTATCAAGTAAATGGGGCCGCAATAGAAGTTCACAAACAGCTTGGACCTGGTCTTTTATAAAATGTTTATCATCAATGTCTTAAAAAAGAATTAGAGTTAAAAAAAATAAATTTTTCATCAGAATTTCAGATTCCCCTAAATTATAAAGGATATGAGTTGGAGTCAAAATTGAGATGTGATTTATTGATAGAAAATAGTTTGGTAGTCGAATTAAAATCGGTTGTTGAAATTAATCCTATTTTTGAAGCCCAATTGCTCACTTACATGAATTTATTAAAAGTCCCAATAGGTTTATTAATCAATTTTAATGTAAAAAACATTTTTTATGAAGGTCAACAAACAATGGTCAACGAATATTATCGAATGCTAGACGATTAATTATTTAACATTTAAGTAGCTTTTAGAAAACTTAAATGACCTTTATTTTTACTATAAAACTAAATCAAAAGAAACCTTATATGACTTATATGGTTTAAAAACAAAAAAATTATGCAACAAGAAATAGACACCACAGAATTAGGAGAATCTATCGTACAAAAACTAAAAACTATCTACGATCCGGAAATTCCAGTAGACATTTATGAATTAGGATTAATTTATGATGTGATGGTTAATACAGATTATGAAGTGAAAATCTTGATGACACTTACTTCTCCAAATTGTCCTGTAGCCGAGAGTTTACCTAGAGAAGTAGAGGAAAAAATAAAATCGATTGAGCATGTAAAAGATGCTGAAGTCGAAATCACTTTTGATCCGCCATGGAGTAAAGATTTAATGAGTGAAGAAGCCAAATTAGAACTAGGAATGCTTTAAAATTTTGTTCAGAGTTTAAAGTTTAAAAGTTTAAGGTTGAGCAACTTTAAACTTTAAACTTTTAAACTTTTAAACTTTTCAAATGGAAGAAATTGTAAATAAAGTAGCCAATTCTGTTCTCGAAGTTTTCGATTTGGAAGACTATTATCCAAAAGGAATTCGAACCCAAATTGATATTTCTCAATGGCTAATTGATGGTTTTTTATTAAGAGAAAAAGACTTTAGAGAATCCTTAAAAAATCACGATTGGTCTCAATATCAAGATCATTTGGTGGCAATTCATTGCAGTACAGATGCCATAATTCCTGCTTGGGCTTCGATTTTGGTGGCGGTTCATGTTACTCCTTTTGCCAAAAAAGTGGTCAGTGGAAATTTCGAAGATTTAGATACCAGTCTTTATCAAGAAATTCTAGCTTCATTGGATTATTCCGTTTACAAAGACAAACCTATAATCATAAAAGGTTGTTCGAAAAAACCTGTTCCAGAAAGTGCTTATATTTTGGCTGCTTCTTATTTACAGCCTTTTGCACGAAGCATTATGTACGGCGAAGCTTGTTCCGCTGTGCCATTATTCAAAAAAAGCAAATAATACTATTTGCAAAATTGTTTTTGAATAATATCTTTGCGCAAAAAAACATAAAACATGAAAAAGATTTTATTTTCAGTCCTATTATATGTTGCATGCAATAGTATTTATGGACAAGCAACCGAAAAAGTCTTATTAAAGAAAAATGAAGAAGCTGTTGCAAAATTGCTCGAGACAAAGCCAAATGGCTGGGTTAGAAAAGGGACTTTTAGTTTTCTGGCAAACCAAGCTACTTTTAATAACTGGTTAGCAGGTGGACAGAGTAATGTTTCGGGAAATATTGGCGTAAATTATGATTTCAATTACAAAAAAGACAGTTGGAATTGGGATAATAAAATAATTGCTAGTTATGGTCTAACCAAAATTAAAGACCAAGAAATGCAAAAATCAGATGATCGGTTTATATACAATTCTTTGCTTGGCAAAAAGATTTCGGGGAATTGGTATTTTTCTGCTTTTCTAAATACAATCACACAATTTGATTCTGGATTTGAAAAAGGTGTAAAAACATCTCATTTCTTTTCTCCTGCTTTTTTTCAATTTGGTCCAGGTTTGTTATGGAAAAAAAGCGATAATTTAAAACTGAATTTTGCACCAGTTACTTCAAAATTAATTGTTGTTAATTCAAAATTCACTAAAACAACCTCTTCTTTTGGGGTAGAACAAGGAAAAACCACTCGATACGAAATGGGAGCTGCCATTAACGGATATTACAAATTCAATTTAGCAACGAATGTGAATGTAGAAAACATATTGAATTTATATTCTAATTATTTGGATAGCCCACAAAATATAGATGTAGATTACACTTTGAATGTAACAATGAAAATCAATAAATATTTGTCGACCAACTTTATTTTGCAAACTTTATTCGATGATAATGCCAATGCTGCTGGTTTAGATTATGCAAAAGTGCAAACGCGTCAAGTTATAGGTTTAGGTGTAAACTACGGTTTTTAGCATAAAACTACTTCACAAAAAATCCCTTTTGATTTCAAAAGGGATTTTTTGGTTTTAAACAAACTAAATGATTTATAACTGAAAATCATTTTGATTCTTGTAATTTTTTCATCATTTTTTCTTGAAGATCAGGCATGTATTTTGTCATCATAGAACTCATCAGATCTTTCATAATTTCTGGAGTTTTCTCTAACATTTTTTTTCCTGTTTTAGATTCATAAAATTGAATTAAATCCTTAACCTCTTGGTGCGTAAAATGTCTATCGTAAATCAATACCATTTCTTCATTAATTAATCTATTAGTTAATTCTTTAGTTTCACTTGTTACAAAATCCATATACTTATCGAACTTTTCTTTTGCATCATCCCCTTTAATGTTTTCACTTGCACTTTGTTTCATCATTGGTAGGATACTTTCCATCATTCCATCCATCATTTTTTCAGTGTTCATTAATCCAAAAAGTGTTTTCAAATCAGATGCTTTATCCTGTGCATTT
>CAMAWK010000031.1 GCA_945861915.1 Flavobacterium psychrophilum
ACATCAAGCCTTCGATGTTATCCGATAAAATGCCTACTTCAAAACTATTCGTTCTGAAATTTCGTTTTACATCATCTAATTTTCCTTCGATTAATTTGTTTGATTTATGAATTAAAGCAATGTGATCACATAATTCTTCCACACTTTCCATCCGATGCGTAGAAAAAATGATGGTGGAACCTTGTTTTTGTAATTCCAAAATTTCGTTTTTTATCACATTGGCATTCACAGGATCAAAACCTGAAAAAGGTTCATCAAAAATGAGCAATTTGGGTTGGTGCAACACACAAACCACAAACTGAACTTTTTGCGCCATTCCTTTTGATAATTCTTCTATTTTTTTGTTCCACCAACCTTGAATGTCTAATTTCTCGAACCAATAATTTAATTGTTTTTTGGCTTCATTTTTTGAAAGTCCTTTGAGCTGAGCCAAATACAAACACTGCTCCCCTACTTTCATCGATTTGTACAAACCACGTTCTTCGGGCAAATAACCTATATATTGAACATGTTTAGGTTGTAATTTTTCACCATCAAAAATAACGTTACCGCTATCAGGCATCGTAATTTGATTGATAATTCGAATGAGCGAAGTTTTACCAGCTCCGTTTGGTCCCAAAAGCCCATAAATACTGCCTTTAGGAATCGAAAGAGAAACAGAATTTAACGCTGTATAGTCTCCATATTTTTTAACAACATCTTGAATTTCAAGTATTGAACTCATGCTTGTTTTGTGTTTTAAAATCTCTGAATCGGTTTATTCAAAGGACTGTAAAAATAATTAAATCGAAATGATAAGCTGTTAAATAAAATAAAAAATCCCATTCCTGATTTTCAAGAATGGGAAAATAAAATCTAACTTAAAATCTATGAAAACATATCTTTCACTTTCTCAAAAAATGATTTATCGCCTTTTTCTGGATTGGGAACAAAATTTTCATCGTTTAGGTTTTTTTCAAAAAACTGCTTTTGTTCTTTGCTCAACGTTTTTGGTGTCCAAACATTTACATGAACTAGTAAATCCCCATTTCCGTAACCGTTGACGCTAGGAATTCCTTTGCCTTTTAGTCTCAAAATTTTTCCAGATTGAATTCCTTCTTCGAGTTTGATTCTTACTTTTCCGTTTACGGCTTCAATATCTTTTGAAATTCCGAGTACCGCTTCGGCAAAACTGACATACAAATCATAATGTAAATTTTCGCCTTCACGCTTTAGAAATTCATGTTCAATTTCTTCAATAGCGACGATTAAATCTCCGGGAACACTGTTACCTGGCGCATCATTTCCTTTGTTGGAAACCTTCAATTGCATTCCATCAACCACACCAGCAGGAATTTTTATAGAAACAGTTTCGTCCTCCAAAATCATTCCTTGCGAATCGGCTTCAGATGGTTTTTTGTCTAAAATTTGACCTGAACCACCGCAACTTGGACAAGTTGATGCCGATTGCATTCTTCCTAAAATAGTATTTGTTACTCGCATTACTTGTCCTTGACCATTACAAGTCGAACATGTTTTATAAGTAACACCAGCGGCTTGTACTTTGCGTTTTACTTTTACTTTTTTCTCAACCCCATTGGCAATTTCTTCTAGAGTTAATTTTACTTTGATGCGAAGATTGCTTCCTTTAACGCGACGAACGCCGCCGCCACCACCAAAGGCACTTCCGAAAATATCACCAAATTGACTAAAAATATCATCCATGTTCATGCCACCATGACCACCACCACCAAAACCGCCAGAATTGTCAAAAGCTTGATGACCATATTGATCATATTTTGCTTTTTTCTGCGGATCACTCAAAACTTCATAGGCTTCGGCAGCCAATTTAAATTGCTCTTCGGCAGCTGTATCTCCAGGGTTCTTGTCAGGGTGAAATTCTAGTGCTTTTTTTCTGTATGCCTTTTTTATTTCGGCAGCATTGGCACTTTTAGTAATCCCTAATATATCGTAAAAATCTTTTTTCATATAACTTTAATTTCCAATAACAACTTTAGGAAAACGAATAATCTTATCTCCTAATTTATACCCTTTTTCTAAAACATCCACAATTTTACCTTTCATATTTGGAGCTGGAATTTGAGTAATGGCCTCGGCGAAATCAGCGTCAAAAACATCGCCAGAATTAACATCAACCAACTCTAATCCTTTGGATACTAATGTGCTTTTTAATTTTTCGTGAATCAGTTCAACTCCTTTAGTCAATAATTCGTCTGCCGATTTATTGATTTCAATCATAGCTCTGTCAAAATCATCCAAAACAGGAAGTAATGCCAACAATACTTCTTGATTAGCAGTTTTAAATAATTCGATACGTTCTTTGGTTGTTCTGCGTTTGTAATTTTCGAATTCTGCAAACAAACGCAAAAACTTATCTTTTTCTGAAGATAAATCTTGAGATAATTGTTCTTCTTTGGATATTTCTTCTACTCTTTCTTCAATTTTCGAATCCATTTCATCTGAAATAGCCTCGTTGTTTTCGATTGAATTTTGATCAATAATTTCTTCGTTTAGCGTGCTTTCTGTTGCCATGCTTGTATTGTTTTTAAAAAAATTGGTAAACTTCATTTTGTTTTATTTGGTTTTACAAAAGTACTGCCAAAACTTTGATTTTGTCAAATTGTCACCCCAAAAATAAAATGACAACTCAGCTTGTTAAAAATTAAAAAATCAACACAATTAACAAAAACTTTAATATAATTTTAAGACAATACTAATTAGTGATTGCATAGATTTGTAATGATTATAATCTAGATTAGATTTTAGAAATTGATTTAAAATTAAAACCTAGCTTTTAAATAATTATTAATTCACTTTACTTCATACTAAAAAAAGCTTCGACCACAATCGAAGCTTTTTTTTTTGGCAATCGTTTTAAAATCGTTACTAAAAGCAATTAACTAATGAACTACTGATTTATTCATAGTGAAATAGTTTGTTTTTTATTTAAGACTTATAAATAGTACTTTTGCAAACTATTTATACGAATATGGCTTTTTTAGAAGAAATACAAAGACGAAGAACTTTTGGAATTATCTCGCACCCCGATGCTGGAAAAACTACACTAACTGAAAAATTACTCCTTTTTGGTGGCGCAATTCAAGAGGCTGGTGCGGTTAAAAGTAATAAAATCAAAAAGGGAGCTACGAGCGATTTTATGGAAATCGAGCGTCAAAGAGGAATTTCGGTTTCGACTTCGGTATTGGCTTTTATTTATAATGACAAAAAAATAAATATCCTTGACACACCGGGTCACAAGGATTTTGCCGAAGATACTTTTAGAACTTTAACAGCCGTTGATAGTGTAATTGTCGTAATTGATGTTGCCAAAGGAGTCGAAGAACAAACAGAAAAATTAGTGGCTGTTTGTCGTATGCGAAAAATTCCGATTATTGTTTTCATTAATAAATTAGACCGAGAAGGAAAAGATGCATTTGACTTGATGGACGAAGTCGAACAAAAATTAGGATTGAAGGTAACTCCTTTAAGTTTTCCAATTGGAATGGGCTATGATTTTAAAGGTATTTATAATTTGTGGGAGCAAAACATTAACTTGTTTAGTGGCGATAGCCGAAAAAATATCGAAGAAACAATTGCTTTTTCAGACGTTCAAAACCCTGAATTAGAAAAGATAATTGGACTAAATCCAGCAGAAAAATTACGAGAAGAACTAGAATTAATAGACGAGGTATATCCAAAATTTGATCGTCAAGACTACTTAGACGGAAAACTTCAACCTGTATTTTTTGGTTCGGCTCTGAATAATTTTGGTGTTCGAGAACTATTAGATTGTTTTGTTCAAATTGCCCCTTCGCCAAGATCCAAAGATTCTGAAACCAGATTAGTCGATCCTAACGAAAATAAAATGAGTGGATTTGTGTTTAAAATTCATGCCAATATGGATCCAAAACACCGAGACCGTTTAGCATTCATCAAAATTGTGTCGGGTACTTTTGAAAGAAACAAACCCTATTATCACGTTCGCCAAAAAAAGAACTTAAAATTTTCGAGTCCGAATGCTTTTTTTGCTGAGAAAAAAGAAATTGTCGACATTTCTTATCCTGGTGATATTGTGGGTTTACACGATACTGGAAATTTTAAAATTGGTGATACGCTGACCGAAGGTGAAATCATGAGTTTTAAAGGCATTCCTAGTTTTTCGCCCGAGCATTTCAGATACATCAACAACGCAGACCCAATGAAAGCCAAACAGCTTGATAAAGGAATCGACCAATTAATGGATGAAGGCGTTGCACAATTGTTTACATTAGAAATGAATAATCGGAAAATTATAGGAACCGTGGGAGCCTTACAATATGAAGTAATTCAATATCGATTGGAACACGAATATGGAGCAAAGTGCACGTATGAAAATTTCCCAGTTCACAAAGCTTGTTGGGTAAAACCAAACGACCCAAAGAGTGATGAGTTTAAAGAATTTAGAAGAATAAAACAGAAATTTTTAGCACATGACAAATACGGGCAGTTAGTATTTCTAGCTGATTCTGATTTTACAATTCAAATGACACAAAACAAATACCCGAATGTACAATTATTCTTCACTTCAGAGTTTGAATAATTATTCATAAAAAACATCCTTAATTATTAAATAGGATTTTCTACTATTTTAAAATCATTTTTTATCTTAATCTGTTTCATTTTCCAAAATAATCAAAAAAAATAAAAAAAGAATACGTATTTAATTAAGTATTTATACTTATATTTGCTACGTAATACTTAATTGGTTATGTATGATTAAAGTGATTGTAGTCGGAAACGGCATGGTAGGTTACAAATTTTGTGAAAAATTCATCTCAAAATCGGGACACGAAAATTATAAAATTACTGTTTTTGGCGAAGAGCCACGCAGAGCTTATGATAGAGTACACTTAAGTGAATACTTTGGTGGAAAATCTGCTGATGACTTGTCTATGAGCACTTTATCGTGGTACGAAGAAAATAATATTTCACTCAACACTTCAGAGTTAGTTACGGGTTTAGACAAAGAAAACAAAACCATTACCACTCATTTGGGCAATACACTTTCCTACGATTACTTGGTTTTGGCAACAGGATCCTCAGCTTTTGTCCCACCCATCAAAGGGTCGGACAAAGAAGGTGTTTTCGTTTACAGAACTATTGAAGATTTGGATGCCATGATGGCTTATGCCAAAAAAATTAAGAAAAACGGAGCCACCGAAGCAGCTGTTTTAGGTGGCGGATTATTAGGTTTGGAGGCTGCCAATGCCGTTCTCGGAATGGGATTAAACGCTCATGTGGTGGAATTTGCCCCTAAATTAATGCCACGCCAACTCGATCAAGCGGCAAGTAATATGCTACAAGCCAAAATCGAAGAACTCAATATTGGTATACATCTGAACAAAGCAACGCAATATATTGATGGAGATAAGGCAATTACAGGAATGATGTTTGCCAACGAAGAATTTCTTAAAGTTGATATGTTAGTAATTTCTGCAGGAATCAAACCTCGTGACGAATTAGGAAGGGTTGGAGGTCTCGAAGTTGGCGAACGTGGCGGAATTGTTGTCAATAATAGAATGCAAACTTCTGATGCTCATATTTATGCCATTGGTGAAGTGGCGCTGTATAATAGTATGATTTATGGTTTGGTTGCTCCTGGATATGAAATGGCAGATGTGGCAGCCGAGCAAATTTTGAACAACGACAAACTAATGCGTGATACCATTGATATGTCCACGCAATTGAAATTAATCGGAGTAGAAGTGGCTAGTTTTGGTGATCCATTTATCGAAAATAAATCGGTTACGGCAATTGTTTATGAAAATAAATTTAACGGAATTTACAAAAGAATCAACGTTACCAAAGACGGAAAAACGCTCTTGGGCGGAATTCTTGTGGGCGATTCTAGCGATTACAATTCTTTATTTCAAATTTACAGCAATGCGATGGCATTGCCTAAAAATCCCGAAGACCTTATTTTAGGTTCTCGTGGTGGTGAGTCGGTGGCTATGGGAGCATCTGATTTGCCTGATACTGCCGTGATTTGTTCGTGTGAAAATGTAACCAAAGGAGCTATTTGCGGTGCAATTACCGACGGAACTTGTGAAACATTTGGCGATGTAGCCAAGTTAACCAAAGCGACCTCGGGTTGTGGAGGTTGCAAACCGATGGTAGTCGATTTGGTCAAAGCCGCACAAAAATCATTAGGAAAAGAAGTAAAAGACACGGTTTGCGAACATTTTGCGTATTCGCGTCAAGAGTTGTATGATATTATAAAAATCAACAAATTTACCAATCATAACGAAGTTTTAGGCGTTATAGGAAAAGGAGATGGTTGCGAAGTATGTAGACCTGTTTTATCGTCTATATTCTCCAGTATTTATAATGATACTGCTAACAAACACGTTACTTCACAAGACTCAAATGATCGTTTCTTAGCAAACATTCAACGCAACGGAACTTATTCTGTTGTACCTAGAATGGCAGGTGGAGAAGTAACTGCCGAAAAATTAATAGCCATTGGCGAAGTTGCTAAAGAATACAATTTATATACTAAAATTACGGGTGCACAGCGTGTCGATTTATTTGGCGCTGAACTCAATGATTTACCTACCATTTGGAAAAAATTAATTGACAAAGGTTTTGAAAGTGGTCACGCTTACGGAAAATCGCTTCGAGCTGTAAAAAGTTGTGTCGGAAATGCTTGGTGCCGTTATGGTATGGAAGACAGTACTTCATTGGCAATAGAATTAGAAAACCGCTATCGAGGCATCCGTTCTCCGCACAAACTTAAGGGTGGTGTTTCGGCTTGTATCCGTGAATGTGCCGAAGCCAGAGGAAAAGATTTTGGAGTAATCGCGGTTGAAGGTGGTTGGAATTTGTATATCTGTGGAAATGGTGGTGCCAACCCAAAACACGCAGTACTTTTAGCCGAAGCAATAGATAAAGAAACAGTTATAAAATACATGGATCGTTTTCTGATGTATTACATTCAAACAGCTGGTCCATTGGTTAGAACTTCTACTTGGTTAGAAAAACTAGAAGGCGGCATGGATTATTTGAAAGAAGTAATCATCGACGATAGTCTAGGAATTGTTACAACATTAGAAGCCGAAATGCAAGGATTGGTCGATACATTTGAATGTGAATGGAAACAAGCCATCGAAAGTCCTGAAATGATGAAACGTTTTTCACACTTTGTCAATTCAGAAGACAGAGATGATACATTGGAATATATTCCGTTGCGGACTCAAAAAATGCCGAGGACTTGGTAGTTTCCGATTATAAATCTATCATTTCACATTTAATTGAATTTTTCAATCTTTAAATTTTTCAATCTTTAAATCTTATTCATGCAAGAAATACACAATCGTTACGAAACTGTTTTATTAGAAAATGTAACCACTTGGTTTAATGCTGGAAAAACAACTGACTTTCCCGAAGATGGTGGCAACTGTGTAAAATACAAAGACAAACAAATTGCTGTGATTAACTTCACTCGAAGAAACGAATGGTATGCCTGTCAAAACTTATGTCCGCATAAAATGGAAATGGTTTTGTCTAGAGGTATGATTGGTTCAGCAGACGAAATTCCTAAAATTGCTTGCCCTATTCACAAAAAAACATTTTCGTTGCAAGACGGAAGCAATTTAAGCGGTGACGATTTAAAAATCGCAACCTATCCCGTAAAAATTGATGGCGACGATGTATTGATTGGGTTTGTAGATTAATTGTTTATATTTGGGTTTAACAAATTCAAATTACAATGACTTCTTTTCAAATTGCCTCAACCAGTATTGATGCTGAAAACGCACAAGATCCAAACAAAGAAATATATAAAAACGAATCTTTCCCAAAAGAGCTTTTATATTCTGACAGAATGTACAAAAAGCTTATGGATTTTGAACCTAATGCCTCTGAAGAAGTTCAAATTGCAGCAAAAGCACAACACATTTGTCGCTGGAAAATTACCCGAGAATCCTATCCAATGGATCGAGTGGGTTATTTAAAATGGCGTGAAGAATTAAAGAAATATCACGCCCAAACTACAGCCAAAATCCTAGAAAAAGCAGGCTATTCCTCCGAACTTATTGCACGCGTTTCATTCCTTATCGAAAAAAAATTACTCAAAAAAGATACTGAAACCCAATTGTTGGAAGATGTAATTTGTTTGGTGTTTTTAGACTTTTATTTAGATGATTTTGTTAAAAAACACGATACAGAAAAACTAAAAAATATTATTCTAAAAACTTGGCATAAAATGTCTGAAAATGGACATCAAGAAGCATTAAAAATTAATTACAAGCCGGAAAATCTTGAATTAATTAAAGAATCACTTGGCTTATAATTCAGTATTGTCATGGAAAATAACGAAAACAATTCTGGTGAAAAAATTTCATTCAAAAATCTAAAAAGACTATACATTTTCGCATTAGTTACCATTGCGATTACTGTTTTGCTGAGTCAATTGGTAATTCAGTACAATATTTTCACCCAATTAAGCGATTCTAAAATTATAAATTATTCTGGAAAGCAGCGTTTTTTGAGTCAAAAGTTAACCAAAGAGATTCTGATATTAAATTTTGTTACTGAAACTAAGAATAGTAGCGAAGGAATAAATAAAATTAATGAAATAACTCGACTTTGGAAATTCAATCATTATGCTTTAGAAAAAGGCAACGATAGTCTCGGTTTTCCAAAAGAAAAAAGCAAAGAGCTGGCAAATTTATTTAATGGTATCAGGCCTAATTTCAATAATATTATAACGGCTTCTCAAAGTTTTTTGAATAATAAAAAACATGGAATTAACGAAAAAGAAAATCAAATATTAGTCAATACTATTTTAAAGAATTCTGCTATTTTTTTGGATAAAATGGATCGAATTGTTGGACAATATGACAAAGAAGCTCGCGAAAAAGTAACTTTACAAAGTAAAACTGAGTATTACATTTTAGTTTTTACAATGCTTGTTTTATTGTTAGAATTCATATTTATATTCAAACCTACCAATAAAAAAGTAGAAGACCTCATTTCCAAACTTTTATCATCAGAAAAAAAAGCACTAAAACTAGCTCGTGATACCGAAATAATTAGCGAAATAAAGGAGAATTCCGTCAAAGAATTAAAATCCCTCAACTATGCCATGGAAAACACCTTGCTTTATTGCAGAGTAGCTCCAGACGGTTCTTTGATACACATGGGCGAAAAATTCGCAAAACTATTACAATACAATCCGTTTGTTTCAGACAAAACTTTTTCGCATGCCTTAACCCCAATTGAAAAAGAACAAGAAATTCTGGAGCGAATTTTTCTAGAAAAACAACGCATGGGCTGGCAAGGCGAAATCAATATTACGGGTCGAAATGGAGAATCAATTTGGCTTGACATGTCGATGGTGACAGTAACTATTAAAAATGCGGAGTCGGAATTACTGATTATTTGTTTTGATATTACAGAACGAAAAAATGCAGAAAATGAAGTAGAGCGTTTAAATATTGAAAACATTGATGATAAAATTAATCAGCAAAAAGTAATTTCGAGTAAGATTGTAGAAAATCAAGAAAACGAACAAAACCGTATTGCAAGAGAAATTCATGACGGAATTGGTCAGATGCTTACGGGTTTGAAATTCAGTTTAGAAAGCATTAATTTGGATGATATTGAAAAATCTAAACAAAAAATTGAGTATTTAAAATTACTTACTTTAGATATTATTAAAGGAGTTCGAACAGCTACTTTTAACCTGATGCCCCCAGAATTAAGCGATCACGGAATTGCTTCAGCATTAGCTAAACTGACACAAGAATTATCAAAATTAACGAGTAAGAATATCCTTTTTTATAACAAAACTGATTTTGATATCCGATTGGATTCTTTAATTGAAATCAACATGTATAGATTGACGCAAGAAGCTATAAATAATGCTATTAAATATGCTCACTCTAATCATATTATAGTACAACTTTCGCATAGTGAAAATTTATTGAGTATAACCATCGATGATAACGGAAAAGGTTTTGATATTCGAGAAGCGGAGAAAAAAAGAAATAGCGAATCTGGCATGGGGCTACTATTTATGAAAGAAAGAATTCAATACATTAATGGTCGTGTTTTTATAAACTCAATTCCAAATGAAGGAACTCGAATAACTTTTAATATTCCTATTTAGAATAGACATTGCAACCTAAATAACAACTTCAATAGAGATTTCAATAATAATTTCAATATAGAATATATGTTCATGTAAATAACTCCATTCTTTTTAACCATTATTGTTTTTTTTTGCGATTGTCATTGCTATTGTTATTTAAAATTACGTATTTTAGCCTATACAATTATAGGTTTATTTACGTAATAATTTTTTATAAAATAAGTAAAATGATGAGTACTACTATTCGCGTTGTCCTAGCAGATGATCATGTATTTGTTCGTGATGGCATCAAATCTTTGTTAGAAAACGAAGCTGCTATTCAAGTAGTTGGCGAAGCTACAGATGGTTTAGAAGCATTAAAAGTAGTCGAAGAATTAAATCCCGATTTACTTATTTTAGATATACGTATGCCTCATTTAACAGGAATTGAAGTCGTAGAAAAACTACGCAGTGAAAATAAGACCCTAAAAATTGTCATGCTTTCGATGCATGAATCCGAAGAATATGTTTTAAAATCAATAAAAGCGGGAGCTGATGGCTATTTATTGAAAGGTTCTAGCAAAGAGGAATTTTTAAAAGCCATTCATACCGTAGCCCAAAACGGAAAGTATTTTAGTGGTGATATTTCTTCCATATTAATTAACCAATTGAGTAATCCTTCTAATTTTACAGAACCTAAAAAAAATATCGAAGAAGAGTTACTCATTACCAAAAGAGAAAAAGAAATACTCACCCTCCTGTTGGCTGGAAAAGGCAATAAAGAAATTGCCGAAGCATTAGAAATTAGTAAACGAACCGCCGAAGTACATCGTTTTAATTTAATGAAAAAATTGAAAGTCAAAAACCTAATGGAACTTTCGAATAAAGCAACTGAATATTCTTTGCTATAAAATAATCCAAAATAATATTTACATTTTAAAGATTAAATTAAGCAAGTATTAAAATTACGTATAAATACTTATTTTTTTGTCAAAAACTGCGTTTTAGCAGTTTTTAATCCATTTTAAGCCTTTATTTTTGCTCTTTAAATAAGTAAAATACTTATTTCATTTCTAATGCAAAAATAAATAATTATAAAAATGAGTTCAATTTCCACCAATCTACCGCTTACTAGTTTTAATATTTTTAAAGGAAAAGGCGTTCAAATGCGTACTTTTCATATCACTTGGTTAACCTTTTTCTTTTGCTTTTTTGCATGGTTTGGTATGGCATCGCTTATGCCAATTGCCAAAGAACAACTTAATTTAACCAAAGATCAGTTGGGTAATATTCAAATCGCCTCTGTTTCTGCCACCATTATCGCTCGACTTTTAATAGGACGATTTGTAGATAAATTTGGTCCTCGTATAGTATACACTTGGTTATTAGTTATTTGTTCGATACCTGTTTTACTAATTGGTACTTCACAGTCGTATGAAAGTTTCTTGCTTTTTAGACTTGCCATTGGTGTTATTGGTGCCTCATTTGTAATTACTCAATTTCATACTTCGGTAATGTTTGCTCCTGCAATTAAAGGAACTGCAAACGCCACAGCTGGAGGTTTCGGAAATGCAGGTGCGGGTTTGGCAAATATTACCATGCCTCTTATTGCAGCTGGTTTTGTAGGATTAGGTGTTTGTACGCACGAAGATAGTTGGAGATATGCCATGATTGTTCCTGGAATATTGTTGTTAGTATTTGCCTTTTTGTATTTAAAATACACAAAAGATTTACCCAACGGAAATTATAAAGAGCTTGGAATAACGGAGAAAAATACTGAAAATACCTTTATGATTGCAGTAAAAGATTATCGCACTTGGGTTTTAACAATAGCCTATGCTGCTTGTTTTGGTGTTGAAATTACAATCGATAATTTTGCTCCGATTTATTTCACAGATACTTTTGGTGCGAGTCTTAAAACAGCAGGAATTTGTGCAGGTATATTTGGAATGATTAACATTTTTGCAAGACCACTTGGCGGAATAGTTGCTGATAAAATTGGTAAAGTTTATGGTTTTTCCGGTAAAAATTTATTATTAGCATTACTACTTATCCTCGAAGGAATTGGAATTATTTTCTTTGGTTTAACAGATGAGTTAGGAGTTGCAATTTTCCTAATGTTCTTGTTTGGAATGAGCCTAAAAATGGCAAACGGAGCAACTTATAGTTTGGTGCCATTTATAAACCCAAAAGCAGTTGGGAGTGTCGCAGGAATTGTGGGAGCAGGTGGAAACATTGGAGCTATGTTAATTGCATTTCTTTTTAAAGCAAAAGCAGTGAAGGCTACAAAAGAGGTAATCGATGAATCAGGTGTAAGCCAAACCAAAGATTTGATTGATTATACAAATGCTTTTTACATACTGGGAATTATAATTTTAATAACTGGAGTTATTGTCTTAGCAGTCAAATTGTTAATTAAAGACAACGAAACTACAAAAGAAATGGTGTAAATAAACCCATTTTAAATTTCAAAATAGCCTTTGATTCGGTTCAAAGGCTATTTTTTTTGTAATTGTTATTGTTATTACAGTAGGAAAAAATTTAAAATTATAGCCTATTTGAAAAAATAGATAGATTTGTTTAACTTTTTTTAATATTTGTTAAACAAAATACAGTATCTTTATACTCAAATTCAAAATAAATCAAAAATGGCAACAAAAAAAACAGCTATAACAAGAGATAAAATAATCTCTCTGTATATGAATTATCGATTAGAAACAAACGAAAAACCAACTTCAGTATATCAATTTGCTCAAAAAAATGGTTTTGAAGAAAGTGAATTTTATACTTTTTTTGGAACTTTAGAAGGAGTTGAAAAAGAAATTTTCAACATGTTTTTTCAAAAAACAATCGAACTAATTCAAAAAGACACGAATTACGAAACCTATGATATGAAAAGTAAAATGCTAAGTTTTTACTTTACCTTTTTCGAGTTATTATCAAGTAATAGAAGTTATGTTGTCTTAGTTCTTAATGAACATAAAAACCAGCTCAAAAATATAATGCAAGTTACCGTATTGAGAGTTGGATTCAGAAACTATATTTCTGATATCATAACAAACGAAGTGAGAACTAAAAATGAAAAATTTCAAAATTTCCAAGAAAAAGCCATTCAAGAAACTGCTTGGATTCAGTTTTTGTTGACTTTTAAATTTTGGTTAGATGACGAATCGGCTGCTTTTGAGAAAACAGATATTTATATCGAAAAATCGGTGAAAGCGACTTTCGAAATACTAAATATTGCTCCTTTGGACAGCTTAATCGATTTTGGAAAATTTATTTTTAAAGAAAAAATATATAGCAAATAAAATGAAAACAATAGACTACATCCCTACTTCAAAAATTGAACGTGCCAGTAAATTGGTGCAAACTGGCGCAAAAGTAGGTGTCAACTACATAAAATATTACGGGGAGAAAATGGTAAATCCAACATTAAACCGTGATAAACTGAATGAAAATAATGCAGAAGATATTTATGATGGTTTAAAAAGTTTGAAAGGAAGTGCGCTGAAAGTAGCGCAGATGCTAAGTATGGACAAAAGCTTTTTGCCACAAGCTTATGTCGAGAAATTTTCGTTGTCACAATTCTCGGTTCCACCACTTTCGGCTCCTTTAGTGTTGAAAACATTTAAATCGAATTTTGGTAAAACACCTTATGAAATATTTGATGAATTTGACGCCTTTTCCATTAACGCTGCAAGTATTGGACAAGTACATTTGGCAGTTAAAGACAAGAAAAAACTTGCTGTAAAAATTCAATATCCAGGAGTTGCCAATAGTATTTCGTCTGATTTGGCCTTAGTAAAACCCATTGCGATTAGAATGTTCAATCTTCAAGGAAAAGATTCCGATAAATATTTTAAAGAAGTAGAAGATAAATTGATCGAGGAAACGAATTATTTATTAGAAATAAAACAAAGTCAAGAAATTG
The DNA here is from genome assembly GCA_945861915.1 of Flavobacterium psychrophilum. GTDB lineage: Bacteria > Bacteroidota > Bacteroidia > Flavobacteriales > Flavobacteriaceae > Flavobacterium > Flavobacterium psychrophilum_E. The sequence goes on from CAMAWK010000031.1 coordinate 14,043, forward strand.
CAAAGGCTTGTGCTAAAATAGAAAATTTAATTTTCCCAAACTATTATCCTGAATATTCATCGGATAAAATCATCACGATGGATTGGATGACTGGAATTCATCTTTCGGAATTTACAGCTCAAAACACAAATTCAGAAACAGCTAACAAAATAGGACAAGCACTGTGGGATTTTTATATGTATCAAATTCATGTTTTAAGAAAAGTTCATGCCGATCCGCATCCTGGAAACTTTTTGGTAAACAAAGAAAACCAATTAGTGGCATTGGATTTTGGCTGCATGAAACAAATTCCATCTGAATTTTACATTCCATATTTTGAACTGATTAAAAAAGAAATTATAGACAATAAAGCCCTTTTTAGCGCGAAATTATTTGAACTAGAAATACTTAGAGTAGATGATTCACAAGCAGAAATTGAGTATTTCACATTAATGTTTTATGACTTGCTATCCCTTTTTACAGAACCATTTCAATCTGAAACTTTCGATTTTTCGAATGAACATTTTTTTGAAAAAATTGCTCAGTTAGGAGAACGCTTTGCAAACGACACCAATCTAAGAAAAATGAATGGCAATAGAGGATCGAAGCATTTTATTTATATGAACAGAACCTTTTTTGGATTGTACAATTTGATGTTTGATTTGAAAGCTAAGATTGTGGTTAACGAATTTATAAAATATAAAAATTGAAAAAAGAACTTTCAGATATCGAAAAAGATAGAATCATAGAAATGGCCTGGGAAGACCGAACCACTTTCGATTCTATTTTATTACAATTCGGTTTAAAAGAACAAGAAGTTATCGAATTGATGCGCACCGAAATGAAACCATCGAGTTTCAGAATGTGGCGAGAACGAGTACAAGGCAGAAAAACAAAACATGAAAAACTAAGAACTTTTAGAGAAGGACGTTTTAAATGTTCGATGCAAAGACAAATCAACAATAATAAAATAGCTAAGAGATAAAAATAATATCATGAAAAAAATACTAATAATAGGCGGAAGCAAAGGAATTGGAAGTGCCATTTTGTTGCAACAATTAGAAACCAATACTGTTTTTAACATTAGCCGAACAGCGCCTGACATTTCGCATCCTAACCTGGTGCATTATCCAATTAATATTCTAGAAGATGCGCTTCCTGAAATAGAAGAAATCGATACCTTAATTTATTGTCCTGGCTCAATCAACTTAAAACCTATTGCTAGTTTGAGTATAGATGATTTTAGAAATGATTTTGAAATCAATGTTATTGGCGCAGTAAAAGCAATTCAAAAATATTTGCCGGTTTTAAAAAAAGGAAACTACCCGTCTATAGTTTTATTCAGTACGGTTGCAACCAAACTCGGAATGCCTTTTCACGCCAGTATTGCAACTGCCAAAGCTGGAGTCGAAGGCTTGGTAAAATCCCTTGGAGCAGAATTGGCGTCGGTAGTGAGAATCAATGCCATTGCCCCTACTCTTACCGAAACCTCTCTTTCGGCTGGAATTTTGAGAAACGATAGAATGAAAGAAAATATGATTGAACGCCATCCGATGAAAGGCTATTTGAAACCCGAAGAAGTGGCTAGTATGGCGAATTATCTTATTTCAGAACATGCAAAATCAATTTCAGGACAAGTATTTGAAATGGATTATGGCATTGTAAATTTTAAATTATAAATAGAAACAGACCCAAATTAGAAAAAAAACAAATGAAAAATTACGAAAAAATTGAACAATATGACGATCAAAAAACAGAAGTTTTATCGACTAATTATAGTTCAATTATAGCCAATTTAGGAGAAGATATTAATCGCGAGGGACTACAAAAAACACCCGAAAGAGTAGCTAAAGCTATGCAGTATTTAACGCATGGCTACGAACTAAACCCTTTGGAAATACTAAAATCGGCAATGTTTACAGAAGATCACAAACAAATGATTGTGGTAAAAGATATAGAAGTCTATTCGATGTGTGAACATCATATGTTACCATTTTTTGGAAAAGCACATGTGGCATATATTCCGAATGGAAAAATAGTAGGATTGAGCAAAATTCCTAGAATTGTAGATGCATTTGCCCGAAGAATGCAGGTTCAAGAAAGACTGACCGATCAAATAAAAGATTGTATTCAAGAAGCCTTAAATCCATTGGGAGTTGCTGTTGTCATTGAGGCACAACACATGTGTATGCAAATGCGAGGGATTCAGAAACAAAATTC
>CAMAWK010000032.1 GCA_945861915.1 Flavobacterium psychrophilum
GATATTATTACTAAAACTTGGTCGGGAAAAACAACCAAAGAATACAAAACATTCAAAGGACTGAAAAAGGAAAATTTGCGGGATAACATGACCAACACCGAGTTGATTTTAAATATGTTAGCCGAAGCTTCTACCAAAGATATTTCGCAAGCAGTGAATCCAACCTCTTTTGCAGAAAGTAAAACTGTAGCTCAACAAGGTGGTACCATTGCTGGAAATGCTCGAAAAGAATTGGAAGAAAGAACAGGTAAAAAAGTAGTTACTGGCTTGAATGCAAAACTATTTTTGGGGGATAAAAAGGATTTGTAATGATTAGTATTATTAGCAACAACCAATGAAAAACTTCATTCTACATACTTTCTTTTTTTTCTCCTTAGTTTGTTTTTCGCAAAACGAGCAATTGGCTCAGTATTATTATGACAAAGGAGATTTCGAGAAAGCTAAAATAAGTTTTGAAGAATTACTAAAAGCTACACCGCAAAATTCAAATTATTTTCAAAAAACCATCGAATGTTACCAGCAATTGCAGCAATTTGATGTTGCCGAAAAAGCCATTCAAACTCGACTTAACAAATACAAACAAGCCAATCTTTTGGTTGAATTGGGCTATAATTTTCAGTTACAAAAAAAAGATGCTCAAGCCAAAATCTATTATGATCAAGCCATAGAAAAAATCAAAAAAAACCCGAATGAAGTATACAATTTGGGCTATTCTTTTGAGAAAAAAGTATTGCTGGATTATGCTTTAAAATCCTATCAAACGGCAGTAGAATTAGTTCCGACTTTCAATTTTAATTATCAAATAGCTTTGCTTTATGGGCAACTAGGCAATACCGAAAAGATGATTGCTACTTTTTTGGATGAGGCTTTTGCCAATCCCCAAAATTCGCTCCAAATCCAAAATCAATTAGCTCGTTTTATGCTCGAGCAGGGCGATGCAACCTTTAACGATACACTTCGAAAAGACCTTATTACACGAACTCAGAAAAGCCAAGATATTTTTTGGAATCACTATTTGAGTTGGTTTTATGTGCAACAAAAAGAATTTGGAAAGGCTTTTATCCAGGAAAAAGCCATTTATAAAAGGAATCCCGAATCACTTTCGGATATTTTTAATTTAGGGAATTTAGCCATCGAAGAGGAAGAACACGAAATAGCCAAAGAAATATTTGCGTATATTCTCGAAAACACCAAAGACTTAGATTTGGTCATTCAATCGCAAGGCTATTTGATGGAAATGAAGATTGAAAACGCAAAGGAAACTGACTTTCCAGCCATCAATAATGAATTAATCGCTTTATTGAAAGAATATGAAGTAAGTCCGATTACCTTGACTTTGCAGCTAATTCAAGCTCATTTTTTGGCTTTTAAAATGAAAAAAACCGAAGAAGGGAAAGCCATTATTAAAAAAACACTCGAATTACAATTGGATCCTTTTGAAGCCGCCAAAGTCAAAATGGAATTGGCGGATATTTTACTTTTAGAAGAAAAATACAATCAAGCGTTGCTTTATTATTCTCAAATTGAAGAGAACCTAAAAAACGACGAGTTGGCACACGAAGCCAGTTTGAAAGCCGCCAAAACCAGCTATTTTCAAGGTGATTTTGCTTGGGCTTCTATACAGTTTGGGGCTTTAAAATCAGCAAATAGCCAATTGATAGCCAATGATGCCCTCGAATATTTCCTTTTAATTAGCGATAACACCGTTGCCGATTCGACCCAAACCGCATTGAAACAATTTGCTAAAGGCGATTTTTTAAGGTATCAAAACCGAAACAAAGAAGCATCGGCTCAGTTTGAAGCAATTTTGAAAAGTTTTAAAGGACAGGAAATTGAAGCGGTAACGAAGTTGCGTTTGGGAACTATTTATGAACAAGAAGGCGAATTTGCTTTGGCTTTGAGCCAATATGAAAATTGCATCAATCAACATGCAGAATCAATTTACAAAGACGAAGCCTTATTTTTTGCAGCAGAAATTTACAATAAGAATACCAACCAACCCGAAAAAGCAAAACTGCTGTACGAGCAACTCATTTTTAACCATCAAGATAGCATTTATTTTATCGAAGCGCGAAATGAATTCCGTAAATTGCGGGGAGATAAGAACCTTTAGAAAGGTTATTCGGTTAACTGTTTATTTGTTTATCCGAATTAACGATTAAACAAATAACCAAATCAACAGTAAAATGATCATCTACAATGTTACCACCAATATTCACGAAACTGTTCACGACCAATGGATGATTTGGATGCAGCATAAACACATTCCGGAAATGTTGGCTACAGGCAAATTTTCGTCAGCCAAAATGTGTCGGGTTTTAATTGAAGAAGAAATGGGTGGCGTTACGTATTCAGTCCAATATTCTACCGATTCTAGGGATACTTTGCAAAAATATTATCTTGAAGATGCGCCTTTGTTGCGTGAAGAAGCACAAAAATTATTTGGGGATAAAATGCTTGCTTTTAGGACAGAATTGGAAGTGATTTCGGAGCATTAAAAAAAATTCTAGTTGTTCAGTTTTTAATAACGGTTATTAATTCGTGTTTTTGCGGTAAAATAAAATAATAATAATAAGTGAGATTGCCTCGTGCCTCGCAATGACAATATGGAAAAAGTAAAAGCCAAAAAACACCTCGGGCAACATTTTTTGAAAGACGAAAGCGTAGCCAAAGCCATTGCCGATACTTTGAGTTTAGAAGGCTATAACGAAGTTTTGGAAATAGGACCTGGAATGGGCGTTCTAACTAAATATTTGTTAGAGAAACCAATATCCACTTATGTAATTGAAATCGATACTGAATCGGTGGATTATTTGAATGCCAATTACCCAAAATTGCACGATAAAATAATCGCTAAAGATTTTTTGAAATACAACATAAACGAAATTTTCGAGAACAAACAATTTGCCATCATTGGCAATTTTCCTTATAATATTTCGACACAAATTGTTTTCAGAACGTTGGAATTACGTCATCAAATTCCTGAATTTTCTGGAATGTTTCAGAAAGAAGTAGCGGAACGCATTTGCGAAAAAAAAGGAAGCAAAACATACGGAATCCTGTCGGTTTTGGTTCAGGCTTTTTATGAAGCTAGTTATTTATTTACAGTAGATGAACATGTTTTTATTCCGCCTCCAAAAGTAAAATCTGGTGTTTTGCGTTTACGCCGAAAAGAAAATTACAGTTTGCCTTGCGGCGAAAAATTGTTTTTTACGGTGGTAAAAACGGCTTTCCAACAGAGAAGAAAAACCTTGAGAAATAGTTTAAAAACATTAAATTTGTCCGATATTTTGAGAGAAGATGAACTTTTTAATCTTCGCCCAGAGCAACTTAGCGTCGAACAATTTATAGTGTTGACCCAAAAAATTGAAGCCGATGGAATTTAAAATCAGCAGAACTTTTTTTAGAGAACTAAAAAAAATCATCAAAAGCAAAGACAAAGTAGAATTAGACATTCTACTTAAAGATATGCACCATGCTGATATTGCTGAGGTTTTAGAAAAACTTAGTTTTAAGAATGCCATTTATCTTTTTAAGGTTTTAGATTCTGAAAAAACCGCAGAAATATTACTAGAACTAGACGAAGATTTACGGGAGAAAATACTAAACCGCCTTTCACCAAAAGAAATTGCTGAAGAGCTTGATGAGCTTGAAACCAATGATGCTGCGGATATTATTGCTGAACTTTCTGAATCGAAAAAAAGTCAGGTAATTTCGGAACTGCAAGATGAAGAACACGCCAAAGACATTGTCGATTTGTTGCGTTATGCCGAAAACACTGCTGGAGGTTTGATGCACAAAGAATTAGTAAAAGTCAACGAAAACTGGAATGTTTTGAATTGCATGAAAGAAATGCGTATTCAGGCCAAAAATATTTCAAGGGTTCATTCCATTTATGTGGTAGACGATGAGGATAAATTGATTGGTCGATTGTCACTAAAAGATTTGTTGACTACTTCTACCAAAACGCCAATAAGTGAGGTTTACATTAAAAAATTGAACTTTGTTTCTATCGAAACCGAGGATGTTGAGGTGGCTCGAATCATGCAAAAATACGATTTAGAGGCGATTCCAGTGGTGGATGAAATAGGTCGTTTGGTGGGTCGAATTACCATTGATGACATTGTGGATGTAATTAAGGATGAAGCCAACGAGGATTATCAATTAGCGGCGGGTATCTCACAAGATGTTGAAGCGGACGACAGTATTATGGAATTGACCAAAGCCCGTTTGCCTTGGTTAGTTTTGGCGCTTTTAGGCGGATTTATTTCAGTAAAAGTACTTGGATTATTTGGTGGCGCTATGGAACAGCACGGAAATTTATTCTTTTTCACACCGCTAATTGCCGCTATGGCAGGCAATGTTGGTGTACAATCTTCGGCAATAATTGTACAAGGTTTGGCAAATGGAACTTTGAGCGGTTCCTTATTCAACCGATTGATAAAAGAAGTTTCATTGAGTTTATTGAATGGGATCATCTTAGCTTCCATATTATTTTTAGGAAGTCATTTTCTGTTGGATGTGTCGTTTATAATAGGAATTATTGTTACAATTGCATTAGTTTCCGTAATCATCATTGCCTCACTTATTGGCACTTTTGTTCCATTATTATTAGACAAATTCGATATAGATCCAGCATTGGCAACAGGACCATTTATCACGACAAGTAATGATATTTTCGGGATTCTAATTTATTTTAGTATTGCACGATTGATTTTAGGATTTTAAAAAATTAGGATTTAGCCACAGATTAGCACAGATTTTTTTATTAGGATGTCGTTTTTTTGACTCTTCGTTAAATAAATTATAAAATACAAAAACAACAAAAGGTAACACATTCCCATATCAGTTCCCCCTCCTTTGGAGGGGGCTAGGGGGAGGAAAAACATATACAAAATGAAAGTACATATCATAGGAGGAGGAAACCTGGGTGTTTCAATAGCAGTAGGATTAGCGAAGTTTTCTAAGGATAACCAAATTACTGTTACCAGACGAAACACATCAAGCATTCTATATTTAGAAAAATTAGATATTACGGTTTCAACTGATAATAAGCATCAAATTCAAGAGGCGGATGTTATTATTTTGACTATCAAACCGTATCAAGTGAACACGGTTTTAACCGAAATCCTACCAGTAATTTCCAATAAAACGATTGCTTCAGGAGTAAGCGGATTGTCTATTGAAGGGCTTCAAAATAAAATAGGAGAATCGAATACTGCCATCCGAATCATGCCAAATATTGCGGCTCAATTTGGTGCATCGGCAACTTGTATTGCCTTTGACGAAAAGCATAAAGATCAGGCTCAAAAAGTAGTAGCTTTATTCCAAGACCTGGGAACCGCTCCGATTATTGATGAAAAATTGATGGATGCTGCGACCGTTTTAGCCGCTAGCGGAACAGCTTTTGCCTTGCGATACATTCGCGCTTCGATGCAAGCTGGAATCGAAATCGGGTTTGATTGGCAAACCGCTTTGGCTATTTCAGCTCAAACCGTAAAAGGCGCAGCCGAAATGATTCTCGAAGAAAACATACACCCAGAACAATTAATAGATCGTGTAACCACGCCGCAAGGCTGTACAATTGCTGGTTTAAACGAAATGGAAACTCACGGATTCAGTTCGTCATTGGTTCGCGGAATTAAAGCAGCTTTGAAGAAAATTAAGGGATAAATAATATTTAATTGCAGTTTTCAGTTAACAGTGTGCATCCTCGTAAAATGAATAATCCCATATTCACAAACACAAAATCTGAAATCTGAAATCTGAAACCTGAAATTTTGAATCCACCTATCAAAATCCTACACCTCGACAGCAATCATCCCATTCTTTGGGAACAATTGCAAGCGGCTGGATTTGAAAACTACGAAGATTTTACTTCTTCTAAAACAGAAATCGAAGCGAAAATCCACGATTATCAAGGTATTGTGATTCGTAGTAGATTCAAAATTGACAAAACCTTTTTTGACAAAGCCACCAATTTGCAATTCATTGCTAGAGTAGGAGCTGGATTAGAAAGCATCGATTGTGAATATGCATTGTCCAAAAATATTCAACTAATTGCTGCGCCAGAAGGCAACAGAAATGCGGTTGCAGAACATAGTTTAGGTATGATTTTGTCGCTTTTTAATAATTTGAACGTTGCCGACAACGAAATAAAATCAGGGCAATGGAACCGAGAAAAAAATCGTGGGCACGAATTGGATGGAAAAACTGTTGGCATTATTGGGTATGGCAATATGGGAAAATCCTTTGCCAAAAAGCTACGAGGGTTTGAAGTTGAAGTCTTGTGTTATGACATTTTAGACAATGTAGGCGATGAAAATGCGAGACAAGTTTCACTCTCAGAATTGCAGCAAAAAACCGACTTGCTAAGTTTACATATTCCTTGGACAACCGAAACCGATAAAATGATTGATGCCGATTTTATCAATGCTTTTGCTAAACCGTTTTGGATTATCAACACTTCAAGAGGCAAAAATATTGTCACTACCGATTTAGTCGAAGCATTGAAATCTGAAAAAATTCTCGGTGCTGGATTGGATGTTTTAGAATATGAGAAATTATCTTTTGAAACCCTTTTTCAAGATAAAAATACGACAGAAGCTTTTGACTATTTATTGTATGCCAAAAATGTAATTCTTACACCACATATCGCAGGTTGGACATTTGAAAGCCATGAACGTTTGGCACAAGTGATTGTAGATAAAATTAAAGAAAAATACGATAATTAGTTTTTTATTTTGAAATTCTAATTTTCTAAAAATGCTTTTAAATCTGCAATTCTAGCTTCTGTTTTTTCTGCTAGACAACTAGAATAAATTAGTGGTTGTATACTTCCACCACTATATTGTTCAGCATCGAATTTACAGTGAGAATCACGAAACTTTATCCAATCTTGTTGAGCCTTAATCAATAATATTTTTTGTTTTTCGTCTAAAGTCCCTATAACTTTTTTATATATTTTGTTGAGTTCTTTGGCTACTTTGTTGAATTCAGCGTTAGCAGTTTGATTCATTTCTGCTTGAGTTTGGGCTTTTACATTGATACTAGTCAGAATCATAAAAAGCATTATAATTGAAATTTTTCTTAACATTTTTTAAGTAATAATTAGTTTTTTAAAGTGCTGAAGAAGCTTTAAATTTATTCTCCTTCCTTCTCAGCCAATTTTCGCTCTAACTCCGCTTGAAACTCCTCCATTACTGGCTTTACAGTACTTTCGGGAATGTCTGCAATTCGAATATACATCAATCCATCCACGGCGTTATTAAACAAAGGATCTACATTAAAAGCCACTACTCGGGCATTTTGTTTGATGTATTTTTTTATCAAAACAGGCAAACGCAAAGTGCCGGGTTCTAATTCATCAATAATTTTATCAAACTTATTCAAATCGGCTTCGGCTTCATCAAAAATGAAATCTTTATCGGCATCTTTTAGTTTGACTTTAAACGCTTTTTTAGGATGAATGTATTGCGCTATATAAGGGTCATAAAAATTCGATTTCATAAACTCAATCATTAATGATTTCGAAAAATCGGAAAATTGATTGCTAATACTCACACCGCCAAGCAAGAATTTATGTTCTGGATAACGCAGTGTTATGTGAATAATTCCTTTCCAAAGCAAAAATAAAGGCATTGGTTTTTGTTGGTATTCTTTGATGATAAAAGCACGTCCCATTTCGATAGACTTGCTCAACATATCATACAATTCGGGTTCAAATCTAAAAAGATCATTCAAGTAAAACCCTTCGATTCCGTGGTTGGCAAAAATTTCGGAACCCAAACCCATTCTGTAAGCCCCAGCCACTTTTTTGGCATCATCATCCCACAAAAACATGTGGCGATAATGTTGGTCAAAAGTATCAATATCTATGGATTCGTTCGTTCCTTCGCCTACTTCTCTAAATGTAATTTCACGCAAACGACCAATTTCGTGAAGTATATTGGGAATTTCAACAGCTTTTGCAAAAAACACTTCATAATTCTTACTTTGTAACAATCTACAATCCTTTTCTCTCAATTCATTTACTTCGTTTAGCATGTTGTCTTGGCTCGCCGCAGTAACAATTTCTTTAGGATTTTTTGGCAGTTTTAATGTGGGTGTTTGCAAAAAAGGCGTTTCCTTTTCAAAAGGATTTGCAAGCATATAAGTTTTTTTTCTTAGAAACTCTGAGTATTCCTCGATGGTGGTATATTCATTTTGTTCGGCAACCGAAATAGGTTTGCCAATTCGAACTTTAACCACTCTGTTTTTTTGACTAAAAACTTCCGAAGGCAACTTGGCAGTACGCATCGTATCTCCAAATTTTGAAAGAAGATAAAAAAGTCTACTGTTTTTAGCATGAAAATAAATCGGAACTACAGGAACTTGTGCCTTTCTAATTACTTTTATGGCGCCTTCTTCCCATGCTTTATCTACCATTAACTTATCGTCTTTGTAGGTAGAAACTTCCCCGGCAGGAAACATTCCCAGTGGTTTTCCGTCGCTCAAATGACGAAGTGTTTCCTTTAAACCCACCACACTCGACTTAGCGTCTTTATGATTTTCAAATGGGTTCACAGGCATTATATACTTTTTAACAGGCTCAATTCTATGCAATAAAAAGTTGGCAATAATTTTGAAATTAGGCTCTCTTTCGAGCATTAGTTTTAACAGCAAAACGCCATCAATTCCGCCCAAAGGATGATTAGATATAGTGATATAAGCACCGTCTTTCGGCAAACGTTTTAAATCTTCTTCGGGAATTTCGAATTTAATTTGCAAATCATCTAGAATCCCATTCAAAAAAGCAACATCTTTTAAATGCTTGTTGCGATTGTACACTTTGTTTAAGGTAGAAATTTTCAAAACTTTCATCAGTAACCAACCTGACAAAGTGCCCAAGACACCGTATTTATCGGTTTTGATAACTTTTGAAACTTCTTTTGCGGTGACTAAACTCATGTAATTTGTTTAAAGGACAATGAACAAAGATAGCAAAAAAGTCCATTTTCTTTGTTTTAATGCCATCAATCTTTATTCTTTTTTAGTACTTTTGAAACACAAAAAAAGCAGCATGAAAATCATTTCTTACAATGTAAACGGAATCCGAGCGGCGATTTCTAAAGGATTTATTAGCTGGTTGCAACAAGCCAATCCTGATGTCATTTGTCTCCAAGAAATAAAAGCGACTCCGGAGCAAATCCCATTAGTAGATTTTGAAAATGCGGGTTATCCATATCATTATTGGTTTCCTGCCACTAAAAAAGGCTATAGCGGTGTAGCTATTTTATCAAAAACAAAACCTAAAAATATTGTGTTTGGAACAGGTATCGAACACATGGATTTTGAGGGAAGAAACATTCGTGTCGATTTTGACGCTTTGTCGGTGATGAGTTTGTATTTGCCTTCTGGAACCAATAGCGAAAGATTGGAGCACAAGTTTATGTACATGGACGATTTTCAGAATTATATCAACGAACTAAAAAAGGAAATTCCAAATTTGGTTATTTGTGGCGATTATAACATTTGTCATGAAGCAATCGACATTCATGATCCAATTCGAAACAAAAAAGTATCTGGTTTTTTACCCGAAGAAAGAGCTTGGCTAGATAGTTTTCTTAAAAATGGCTTTATAGATAGTTTTCGTTTTTTGAATTCAGAACCCAATCATTATACTTGGTGGACAATGCGTTTTCCTTCTGCACGATTAGAAAACAAAGGTTGGCGAATTGATTATTGTTTGGTGAGCGAACCGTTAAAACAAAAAATAAAAAGAGCCGTTATATTACCCGAAGCCAAACATTCGGATCATTGTCCGAGTTTGGTAGAAATAGAATAATTAATTTCAATTTCAAAAATCAATTTTTAAGAAATAAAACAAAAATAAAATGATACAAAAAATTGCTCTCGGATTACTTATACTTATACTTTCAACTTCTTGTGTTTCTAAAAAAATATACACTGATTTAGAAAAAAAATATGCCGATTTAAAAAAGGATTATCGAACCATTGAAGACGAAAATGCCGATTTGCTCAAAGCAAGAAAACAGTTAGAATTAGATCGGGATGCTTTGAATTCTGAATTGGATAAACTGAGATTGGAACGCAATAAATGGCAAGCCGATTTTGATGCTACAAGCAAAAAATATGATGCGCTGCAAGATTCCTACGCTGCTTTAGAAAAAAACAGCAATGAATCCTTGAAAGCTAATTTGGCTAAAAACAGAGAATTGTTAGAACAATTAGAAGCCAAAGAAAAATCACTAGCAATTGAACAAGAGCGATTGAATGCCAGCAGCAAAAGATTGAACGAGTTAGAAGCTTTAATCGCGGCGAAGGAAGCAAGTATGCGAAAATTGAAAGAAACCCTTTCAAACGCTTTGAATGGTTTTGAGGGAAAAGGCTTGACGGTGGAACAAAAAAATGGAAAAGTATATGTTTCTATGGAAAACAAATTGCTTTTTAAATCAGGTAGTTGGGCTGTAAATGCAGATGGAAAAGAGGCTGTTATTGAAGTAGGAAAAGTGTTGGGTGATAATCCAGATATTTCTGTTTTGATTGAAGGACACACCGATGACGATCCTTTTGGAGGTTCGGGTCCTATTGCCGACAACTGGGATTTATCGACTAAAAGAGCTACCGCTATCGTAGCCATTTTGAGTGAAAATTCTAAAGTAAACAAACAAAATTTGACTGCAGCAGGTAGAGGAGAATTTTCTCCGCTGATGAGCAACGCAACAACGGAAGGAAAAGCAAAAAACAGAAGAATTGAAATTATCTTGACACCAAGATTAGACGCTATTGCGGATATGTTGAAAGAGATTGATTAAAACCTATTGTTTACAAAATCTAAATCGGCTGTAGCAAAATTTTGCGACAGCCGATTTTTAGTTTTACATCAAAAAATCCTCGTAGTTTTCGGGCGAAACGATTTGAGAGCTAACGTTCTCATAATTTGACGAGAATGTAACTGGAATTTTAGGTTTTGTTTTGGCTTTCTGTAAAAAGTATGATTATTTTGGATTCAATTCCAAAATTATTATGTTTTTAGAGTTTGAAAACAAACTCTTCTTGACAGATTTTCGGGAAAAAGTATAAGTTTTTTACGCTTGCTTTTTTAGAATATCATCCATAATAGCAAGATGATGTTGTGTATGAATTTCAAGGAAATCAATCGTTTGCTCTAGTTTTAGATTTCCGAAATAGGGATGTTTAAAATAATGGTTTTTAGAAACAAACGCTAACTCTTTAATCGCATTTCGGGTTTTGGAAATATGATTCAGCAAACTTTCTTGGCTTAGGATTTCTTGTGGTTGCACAATTTTGGGAGCTTTTGCTCTTCCTCTGGGGATTTTTTTTCGGAATAAAACCAGTATCCGAATCAAGTTAAAAGACCAACTATAATTTTTAGGATCCGATTGAACTAAAAATTTTGTAACACCATCCAGAGTCAACAAACAATGTTCAATATGCCAACCTACATTCCCCTTGGAAACGTCGAGATTAGAAGTGTCGCAAAATGGAATTTTAGATTCTAATTGGTCAAGAAGAGCGTTTAGATGGGTCATAATTGATTTTTTTGTAAGTAAGTTGTAAAATATAAAGAGCAAATTACGTAAAAATTTGTCACGCTGTAAGCGTCTCATTTCAGTTGCTCTTGTTTGTTGCTCAACTTGTTGGCGCAAAGCAGGGAGACATTTGCGCAGCCCAAGCGATAACTTATTAACTATTAGAATAGGGGCTATTTGAAAAGATCTTTGATGCTTAAATCTACTTTTATAGAAATGATATTCGATAATCTCTTAAATATACTTTCCCTTGGACTAAATTTTACTATCATTCTTTTTTCTTTTCCAACTTCTGTAATTCCTAGACTAAATTCCCCTTCTACAACCAGTCCTTTTTCTTTCAAAGCGTCAACTACATGATTTAATTTTTTTGCATCAATTAATTCATTTTCGCCAAACGGATGACCATAAGTTGGAACATTTTCAATTTTTTTAATCAAATCTTCTTTCATATGAATTTCCTTTTCGATGAATCCAAGGGCTAAAGCATCAACTGGAGGATAGAAAAATTGATAAATCCCGTGTCTTTTCAAAATATTTCTAGTGACTTCCTGATTTTTACGCTTTAAAAAAGATTCAACCTCATCAACTGAAAATAAAAATAATGGAATCGAACAAATTCCCAAATTGTTGTCATATACTACAGGATTATAGGTTAAAATTTCTTGGAAGTCTATAGCAAAATTATTATTTTCTTCAATATTCTGGAGAAAACGTAAATGGGATAATTGGCTAATAATTTCTTGAAAAACAGACACCAAATTTGGTTTAGTTCTTTGAATTATTTCAACTTGGGGAGCAACGAAATTCAAAAGATTCTCTAATTTCTCTTTTCCTTCTTTTGCAATTTCATTTTTCTCATCTTTTACAGCTAGTTCGTCTAAGTCTTTTTTGGTAAAAATGTTATTACCCATTAATAAACCAACACCTTAAAAAGCAGTTGATAAATTTATTGAAATTGGTCGAACCATTAAAATGTTGTAATTGTGTATTCTCGCTTGGACATCTGCCTGAACCATTGACAAGATTCTTGCATCCTGTTCATCTTGTACAATTACAATACGCTTAAGTTTTTCATCAACGCCAACCGATAAAACTTTATGTCTTATTCCCGAAGCTCCTTGGAGCTCATCTATGTTTTTTATATTTAAGTCTAAAGCTTCAAAAAATCCTTTCCAAAAATTTGATTCCATAGTTAGTTTTAAAGTTTATTATAACTTTTAATAGGCTCAATAGACTTTCATATGAACCTACAAATTTGTTTCAATTGATGAAAGTTGTTTTCTTATACTTTTCAAATATACTCAATCCCTTCCTACAAAAACAAAAAACCACCCAAAATCAAATTTCGGGTGGTTTAGTAAAATGTGACTCAATATTAGGCTTCTATCGCTCTTGCCATTCTTCTATCACGCAACCAGTATTTGGTTCGTTTTACTAAGAAGAACATTACCGGTACCATAATCAAAGTCAAGATCGTTGCATACGTCAAACCAAAAATAATAGTCCAAGCCAGTGGCGACCAGAAAATTACGTTATCACCGCCCATGTATAAATGTGGGTTCAAATCGGTTACCAACCCAAAGAAGTCAAAGTTAAGCCCAATAGCCAACGGAATTAATCCCAAGATAGCCGTTAAAGCAGTTAACAATACAGGACGCAAACGGTTTTTACCACTTTCGATAATGATTTCTTCAATTTCGATTAATGATAAATCATCGTGGCTTTCCACGCCTTTGTCGGCTACTTTTTTGTCTAAAAGCAAGACGAAGAAATCCATCAATACGATTCCATTTTTCACGACAATTCCCGCCAAGGAAATGATTCCCATCATGGTCATCAGGATAACAAAATCCATATTGGCAATGACATAGCCATAGAAAACACCACTAAAACTGAGCAATACCGTAAACAAAATCACGATGGTTTTAGAAACCGAATTAAATTGTAGCACAATAATAATCGTAATTCCTGCCATGGCGAGGAATAAAGCATACATCAAGAAACTTTGGTTTTTGCCTTGCTCTTCTTGCACTCCCGAGAAGGAATAGGTAATTCCTTTGGGTAGTTTATAATTGGTTAATTCGCTACCAATTTGTTTGGTGATTTCGTCGCCATTAAAACCTGTCAATACATTCGAATAAACGGTCATGATTCGTTTGTAATTCTTTCTCTTGATTTGGTTATAGGTATTCGTTTTCTCGGTTTGTGATACTGCCGAAATAGGCACTTGCATCATCTGACCGTTGGCTTGATTTCTAAAAGTCAACGATTGATTAAACAATACATTTTCGCTTTTGCGTTGGTCTCCTTGCATACGAACCATAATGTTGTAATCGTCATCGCCTTCTTTGAAAGTCGAAATTTCTTGACCATACACCGAACGACGTAAATTGAATCCCAATTGACCAGTCGAAACGCCCAAACTACCTGCATTCACACGATCTACTTTTACTTCTAATTCTGGACTTTGTTTGTTGACATCTACATTCAAACGCTCGATTCCAGGAATGTTTTTAGAGTCGATAAATGCAATCATTTTATCGGCTTCTTTCAGCATTTCGTCATAATCGGAACCCGTTAATTGAATACTAATTGGATACCCTGCGGGCGGACCATTGGCATCTTTTTCGACAGTAATCGTAGCCCCAGCAATGCCTTTGACACGCGCTCTAATTTCATCCAAAACATCCGAAGTGTTCACATCGCGTCTGAATTTGAATTCGGAGAAATTCACGGTTACTTTTCCTTTAAAAGGCGTTTCGTTTGCCGAACCTGCATCTACGTTTGGATTTCCTGCGCCAACACCTACTTGAGAAACAATACTTTCGGCTAGGAAATTATCATCGGTTTTCGGGTCGACATATTTTTTCATAATATCAATCACCTGTTTTTCTACAAACAAAGTCGCTTTGTTGGTTTTTTCGATAGCGGTTCCCTGTGGATATTCGATGTAGGTAATTACCTGTCTTGGAATATTATCCGGGAAAAACAATACTTTTCGAGGGAAAACACCCAATAAAACAATGGATAAATACAATAAAACGATGATTCCAACTAATGCAAACCAAGCATTTCTTCCTTTTAGAATTTTACCCAAAAAGCGTTTGTATCTTTCTTCTAATCTCGGAAAAAAGCTGTGTTGAAAATCTTGTGTCCATTGGTACATTTTCCATTTGTATAACCACATTAGCACTAATGAAATCAACGCTAAATGCCCGATTCCACGTGCAAATTTCACATCATTTAAGTTTCCAATTGTAACAAATAAAATACCAACAACTAAGAAAATAACCGTATATCTTTTGGCTGAGCGCAAGGTTACATTTCTATCTTCAATATCCATCGAACCACCTGTCATGGCTGCATTCACGACCATTGCCACAAACAACGAAGCGGTCAAAGTAACGGTTAAAGTGATTGGGAAATAAATCATAAATTTCCCCATTGTTCCTGGCCAAAGAGCGAAAGGTAAAAACGCCATCAAAGTGGTTGCTGTAGAAGAAATTACAGGCCAAGCGATTTCGCCAATACCTACTTTGGAGGCTTGAACACGAGGCATTCCTTTTTTCATATTGGCAAAAACATTATCGACAACCACAATTCCGTCATCGACTAATAATCCCAATCCCATTACCAATCCAAAAAGTACCATCGTATTTAGGGTAAGCCCAAACATCGATAAAACAGTAAAGGCAATCATCATCGAAAGCGGAATAGCAGCTCCCACAAACAGTGAGTTTCGCAATCCCATGGTAAACATCAACACAATCATCACCAACACAATTCCGAAAATAATGTGGTTCGACAATTCGTCTACTTGGTGTTCCACTCGTTCCGATTGGTCGTTGGTCAATTCTACTTGTAAATCTTTTGGCAAATAATTTTCGTGAGCCAATTCAATTTTTTCCTTCACTTGATCGATAGCCGAAATCATGTTTTGACCTGAGCGTTTTTTCACATCAAGCATCACCACTTCTTTCCCAGTCTCACGAGCATAAGTCGTTTTTTCTTTTTCTTTGAACGAAACAGTGGCAACATCTTTTAGATAAACCGTTCCGCCAGTGTGTTTTACGATTACATTTTCAAGTTCCTTAGGATCTTTTATTTCCCCAACAATTCGGATGTTGTTCCTAGAACCTTGCGAAATTAAGTTTCCGCCCGAAAGAGTCATGTTTTCATATTTTACAGCATTTTGAATATCGTCAAACGAAACTTGAGCCGCAGTCATTTTGAAAATATCGACCGCTATTTCGACTTCTTTATCATCCACTCCAAGTATTTCTACTTTCTTTACTTCCGGGATTTCTTCGATATC
>CAMAWK010000033.1 GCA_945861915.1 Flavobacterium psychrophilum
TTTTTGAGCCATCGCTTTCGATTTCCAATATTCGATTTATCAGATGTTGTTTTAGAACGTTTTTTGCAAAAATTTAAAACAAAAAAATTCGATTATATTAATGGTTACACTTCTTCGATTGTTTTGTTTGCCAAATTTTTACAGCAAAGAAATATTATTTTAACCTCTGTTTGTCCAACTTTGAAAGTTTGTGTGGTTACCTCTGAAATGCTTTTTGAGAACGATAAAATCTTGTTAGAAAAACAATTTGGCGTTCCTGTTGTCAATGAATACGGAGCTTCTGAACTCGATATAATTGCTTTTGAAAATCTAGAAGGAGAATGGCAAGTGAATTCGGAAACGCTGTTTGTAGAAATTTTAGACGAGAATGACCAAGTTTTGCCTTATGGAAAAGAAGGTCGAATTGTAATAACTTCTTTGCATAACAAAGCACATCCTTTTATTCGATATGACATTGGCGATATTGGAATTTTAGATCAAAAAAGCACACCAAAAAAACCCATTCTTAAAAAATTAATTGGCAGAACTAATGATGTTGCCGTTTTACCAAGCGGAAAAAAATCGCCGGGATTGACTTTTTATTATGTAACAAAAAGCATCATTGAAGACGATGGCAACGTAAAAGAATTTGTCATCAAACAAACCAAAATTGATACTTTTGACATTGAATATGTGAGCCAAAGCGAATTGAATTTGGAACAAATCCAGAAAATTGAAACCGCAATTGCCTTATATTTGGAAAAAGGATTGGTTTTTACATTCACACGAAAAGAAAAACTGGAACGTAGCAAAAGCGGCAAATTGAAACCGTTTGTTTCGAGTCTCACCCCAACCCTCTCCAAAGGAGAGGGAGTTGAAAGTGAATAATTGGAGGACGCAAATTGCAACCATCAAATTGAATTTTGAAGTCACAAATTGTGACATCAAGACGTTCAAGGTCACAATTTGTGACCTTAAAGAAATTTAAAAGATAATTTAAAATGAAAATAACGATAGTTGCAGGCGCAAGACCGAATTTCATCAAAATCGCACCCATAATTAAAGCGATTGAAAAAAAACAAAACGAAGGAGTGAATGTTTCCTATCGTTTGGTGCATACGGGTCAGCATTATGACAAAAATCTGAGCGATACTTTTTTTGAGGAATTGAACATTCCGCAACCAAATGCTAACTTGGAGGTAAAGAGTGGCTCACAAGCGGAACAAACTGGGGCGATAATGGTAGCTTTCGAAAAAGAATTAGAGCAAAATCCCTGCGATTTGGTTTTAGTTGTTGGCGATGTCAATTCGACAATGGCGTGTGCAATTGTCGCCAAAAAACAAAATATAAAAGTCGCTCATGTTGAAGCTGGAATTCGCTCCGGCGATTGGTCAATGCCAGAAGAAATTAACAGAATTGTAACCGATAGCATTACTGATTATTTCTTTACTACCTCAACCTCAGCGTCAGAAAATTTATTGAAAATTGGAATAGAGAAATCCAACATTCATTTTGTTGGAAACGTAATGATTGACACATTATATCAAAATTTAGAGCGATTCAATCCACCATTTTTTTGGAAGGAATATAATTTAGAAACTAGAAATTACATCATTCTTACTTTGCATCGCCCTTCAAATGTGGATGAAGAACAATCGCTCATTCAATTACTTCAGGGTATTGACACAATGGTTGGCAACAAAAAAATACTGTTTCCTATACACCCCAGAACAAAAGCAATTTTGGGAGAAACAAACTTAAATTTGAAAAATATCCTTTTTGTAGAACCACAAGGCTATTTGAATTTTATGTATCTCATCAAAAATAGTTTTGCTGTCATAACCGATTCTGGCGGAATTTCGGAGGAAACTACCGTTCTAGGAATCCCTTGTTTTACGATGCGAACCACAACCGAAAGACCCGAAACTATTGAAATTGGAACCAATACTTTGGTAGGAACTTCTATAGAAAATTTGGAAAAATTATTTGGTGAATTCATTATCAGTGGAAAACGAAAAGCGGGAATTCCAGTACTTTGGGACGGAAAAGCCTCGGAACGAATTATTGAAATTTTATTACCTAAATAATTTCTCGCAAAGGCGCAAAGGCGCAAAGTTTAATATTGTGCTTACATGAAAGAAATCCTAATCATATCCAATTATTATCCGCCAGAAAAAGGCGCTGCTGCAAATAGAATAGAGCAATTAGCGTTGAAATTGCATCAAAATAATTACAGAGTTACGGTGCTTTGTCCCTTAGGGAATTATCCAAAAGGGGAATTGTTTAGCGAATACAAAGGCAAATTTTCGGTAAGGGAGAATAGAGAAAATATCATTGTGAAACGCCTTTGGATTTATCCCAGTGTAAGCAAAAATATTTTTAAAAGAACCCTTTCGATTTTATCTTTTTCATCCATGCTGTTTTGCTACTTAGCATTCAAGAAAACACCTAATAAAGTGATTGTTCAATCGCCCCCTTTATTGTTATCGTTCCTATCTGTTTTTGTTCTTTCCTTTCAAAGGAAAAAAATTATTTTGAACGTTTCCGATTTGTGGCCTATCGCAGCAATTGAACTAAAAGCATTGAAAGAAGATAGTATTTCGCATAAAATTTTGTTGTTGTTAGAAAAATATATCTATTCTAAAGCGACTCACATTTTAGGTCAATCCAACGAGATTATTACTCATATCCATTCTGTTTTTCCAGAAAAAAAAGCCTATTTGTATCGCAATTATCCTGACCATCCAATTGTTGAAATGAATTTTGTAACTACCGAAAATCAACCTATTAAACTATTTTATGCTGGATTATTGGGAGTTGCCCAAGGTATTTTTGACTTATGCAAAAACATTGAATTACAAAATTTGAGCATTGAATTACACATTTTTGGTGATGGATCCGAAAAATCTGAAATAGAAAATTATATTCTACAAAACCCACAAAAAAAAATAGTGTTTCACGGGATGTTAGAACGAAGTGAACTACACCAAAAAATTCAAGAATTTGACATTGCACTAGTTCCATTAACTACTAGAATTTATGGTTCTGTGCCTTCTAAAATTTTTGAATACGGCGCTTTAGGCTTCCCTATTTTGTATTGCGGTGGCGGTGAAGGCGAAACAATTGTAATGGAGAACCGTTTAGGTTGGGTTGCCAATGTTGGCGACTTTGAAAACCTAAATGCTATACTAATTGAAATTGCAAAAACAGGAAAATTTGAAATTAATGAAAAGAAAAAAGAAGTTTTTAACTACTCGAAAAATAATTTCAATCTGGACTTACAAATGAAAGTATTAATAGAAAAAGATGTGTTTTAATAGGCTTTTTCGTCCCCTTTAAGTGTTTTGAAGATAGTGATGAAAATGATTTTGATATCCAAGAAAAGTGACCAGTTTTCTAAATAAAAAATATCTTGTTTCACTCTGTTAATTATATCTTTTTCGTTTTCTACTTCACCTCTAAATCCATTTGTTTGAGCTAAACCTGTTATCCCCGGTTTAATAAAATGTCTAACCATAAACTTATCAACTCTTTTGGCATACATTTCTGTATGACTTACCATGTGGGGTCTGGGTCCCACGACGGACATTTCACCCAATAAAACATTGAAAAATTGAGGCAATTCGTCAATACTTGTTTTTCTAATAAAGTGCCCAACTTTAGTAATTCGAATATCATTTTTGGATACCTGTTCCAAATCAGCGATATCGTTTAAATTCATTGATCTGAATTTGTAACAGTAAAACTCATGATAATTTAACCCGTTTCGCCTTTGTTTAAAAAAAATAGGTCCTTTTGATTCTAATTTAATTATAATGGCGAGAATGGGTATCAACCAAGACAATATTCCAACAATCACTAATATTGAAAAAATCAAATCAAAAATTCTTTTGATTATGACGTTAGACGCAATGTCCAAAGGAAAATTTCGTAATGAAATAATTGGAATATATCCATAATAATCTAGAATTAAATTTCGCGCAATAGGCTCATTTTCGTTAGGAATGAATTTTAAAATTTTCAAATTATTATCAGAAAAATCGATAAAATTATTCACTTCTGTATTTGATAAATCTGCAAGAGCACAATAAATTTCATCTATTCTATTTTGCATTAAAAATTCCTGGCATTCTTGAATTAATTGTTTTTTATTGCCTTTTAAATCAAATTTGCTAATTAGTTTATAGCCATAATTTGGATTTTCATTAAAAAATTCAACCAAATGATTTGTGTTTTTTTCATCCCCAATAATTACCACCCTTCTAAAATTACCTCCAAAAACGACCCTGTATTTTCTAAGAAAATAATAAATAAATAATTTTTCAAATGCTATAAGTGTAATCGCTAACGAAACAAATTTTATGATTACTGTGGGTTCTGAAAGTTTAAGAAAATAGCCTACATAGGCAAAATTTACAATTGTAAATGCTATGTATTGTTTAACAATTTTTTCTATAATTTCTGAAACTTTTGTAAAACGATATACTTCGTAGAAACTAACATTCCAAGAAATAAATATCCATGATAAAGACACAAAAAGGTGATAATAAATTCCATTGTATGAATTTATTATCAAACTCTGTGCTAGATAATTAATAATAATTAAATCTAGGACATAAGAGAATGGTCTAATATATATGGAAAATCTTCCTGTATGTCTTTGCACTTAAGAAATGTATTTTGAGAAATCTTTGTGGTCTTCTTTTAATAATTCTTCTGTAGATAAGGATTTAAAATACTCGTAGGTAATTTTCATTCCTTCTTGTCTATTTACTTTTGCCTCCCAACCTAATATTTCTTTTGCTTTTGTCGTGTCGGGTTGACGCTGTAAAGGATCATTGATAGGCAAAGGATGATAAACTACTTTTTGGTTGGTTCCTGTTAATTTTATGATTTCATCGGCAAAATCTTTGATGGTAATTTCGTCTGGATTCCCAATATTGACAGGTAAAACATAATCCGAATGTAGCAATCTAAAAATTCCTTCTACTTGATCATCTACATAACAAAAAGAGCGGGTTTGCATACCGTCTCCAAAAATGGTTAAATCTTCACCACGCAATGCTTGACCAATAAAAGCTGGGATAACACGCCCATCATTCAATCGCATTCTAGGTCCATAAGTGTTAAAAATTCGAACAATTCTAGTTTCCACCCCATGAAAAGTGTGGTATGCCATCGTGATGGATTCTTGAAAACGTTTGGCTTCATCATAGACTCCTCTTGGCCCAATGGTATTTACGTTTCCATAATACTCCTCGGTTTGAGGATGAACCAAAGGATCACCATAAACCTCAGAAGTCGAAGCGATTAGTATTCGGGCTTTTTTTACCCTTGCCAATCCTAACAAATTGTGTGTTCCTAAAGAACCTACTTTTAGCGTTTGAATCGGAATTTTGAGATAATCAATAGGGCTCGCTGGTGAGGCAAAATGAAGAATATAATCTAAATCACCTGGAATATGAACAAACTTGGTAATATCATGATGGTAAAACTCAAAATGTTCTAATTTGAATAAATGTTGGATGTTTTTTAAATCTCCAGTAATGAGATTGTCCATTCCTATAACGTGGTAGCCTTCGGCTATAAAACGATCGCACAAATGAGAGCCCAAAAAGCCTGCAGCTCCCGTAATTAAAATTCTTTTCATGTAGAGTTTATTTATATCGAATGGTTTAGAATGATAGGCTTCTAACGTATTCTGTTTGATTATATTGTTACTTTTTTTGTATTTTGGTTATCGTCGATTGCTGTATTAAACAAACAATAAAATACAATAAAAAAAATTACGCCTCTTTGCCTTGCTAAAAAGGATTCCGTCAAAAATAAACTTATCATTAGAACTGCAAAAGAAATAAACACAAAATCTTTGGTTTTTAAAGCATTTTTTACATTTAAAAATAACATCGTCAATAGTAAGAACAAGCCGAAAATTCCTAGTTCAGCAAAAAATTGAATGTATTGATTGTGAAAATTTTTATTTTGATATCCTTCATGAGTTGTATCGCCCAAATAAACCTGATGTTCTATTCCTTTTTCAACAACTCGAAATTGAGAAGCATTTAATCCGTATCCTGTCCAAATATTAAAATCATCTTGTAACATTTCTATAAAAATTCTAATTTGATACACTCTAAAAGCAGTTCCTGTAAAATAATCGTTTGCCTTAAACTTTTCTTGATTCCAAGCTTGTCTAATACTGACGTTAAAGACTTTATTATCTTCATTTCCAATAGTTCGATTAATGGTATTCTCTTCTAAATTAGATTCTATTTCTATCCAAAATCGGTCTTTAATTTTTCCTGTAAAAACAATTACGAGTATAACTGTTAAAACTAATCCTGTTTTTAGTATGTTTTTAATGGAATAAAAGCGGTAGTTTTTAAAAAAATAAAACAATAATAACCCGAAGAAAATGAGGATAATATTCTTTGATGACAATAAAATAATTTGAATCATTAGTGTTACAATGGCTATTTTATCAAAAATGTTTTTATCGGATTTAGTAATAAAATAAAAACTAGCTACTGTCATATAAACCGATACGTGAATGGCATTTACATCTTCGGTCACTAATTCATGATAGAAAAAAACAGCTGTGTCTTGGTTAATTGCATATCGAATTACTGCTTTAAGCAAATAATAGACTGAAAATAAAACCATTCCGTGACTAAAATAAGCTACTATTTTATGTCTTTGTAATCCAGAAAAGTTGGGAATAATAATAAAACATATCGGAATCAAAAGAAAAGGAAGTGTCTTTGAAAGGGCGGTCAAAGTTTCTTTATTCCCATGACTCCAAAATAGGGATAATCCCATCAAAATGTATAAAACAAAAGGTAAAATTAATATTCTGCTTACGCTACTATTTGACTTTTTATAAGTGATTAAAGTGATAATTACAAACAACCCTACTGCAATACTGCCAATTGCATATCGAAGAGGAATGGAAATTAATACAAAAACTAATGCAATTAAAATAGGATTTTGCTTGGTTTCAGATAGTAGATTCTGAAAGGCATTTTTCAAATAATTGAAGGTATTCTTCATTGATTTTATTCCAATTAAATTCGTTTTCAATCACTTCAAAATTATTTTGAATCATTGGCAAGTTATCTCTTTTTTTAACAACTTTCAGCATATTTTTCACCTCATCAGCATTGGTAAAATAAAAGCCATTCTCTTTCAAAATATCTTGATTAAATTCGTTCTTGTGAGCCACTATTAAAGCTCTTGATGCCATAGCTTCGAGCAACGAAGGATTGGTTCCGCCCACTGAATGTCCGTGAAAATATAAATTTGAAAAATAACGAAGGTTATCTAAATGGTCTAAATTATAAAGGATGCCTATGAATCTGATATTTTTGAATGCTTTGAATTTTTCTTTGAGATAAACACCAAACTGGGTGTCATGATTCCCTATGACCAACATTGTGGTTTTATCGTTATCCAATACAACGCCATCAAGAATAGTTTCAATATTATTTTCAGGTTCTAAACGAGCCAAAATCATGTTGAAATTGTATTTTTCAACCTGATATTCCAATAGTAAATCTTCGTTTGGATTATAGAATGAATTGGCTCCGTAGGCAATAAAGGTTGATTCTCTGTTGTATTTTGTTTGTATGTATTTTTGAATCCCTTTAGAATCAGAAATAAGATAATCACTGCTTTTTACAGCTAATTTTTCTGCATACAATAATACTTTTTGAACTGCTTTTGTATATTTTGTTCTTTTCCATTCTAAACCATCCATATTTGTAATGATGATTGCTTTTCTTGGAAATAGTCGATACCAAATAGAACTACTAGTATAGCCTAATTGTAAAATAATGTCAAAATTTCGACTGCGGGAATCTAAAATACAGTTCAAATCGTATATAAATTGTCCTGCCGTTCCAACTTTGTATTCTGGGTCGTAACAATGAATGAGGTTTACCTCCTTAAATGTTTTTTCTTGAAAAGGATGATTGTGAGAATTATAACAATATACTTCGTGCCCTTTTTGAACGAGATGAACCGAAAAATATTCGGCAAATTGCTCAAATCCTCCATAATAATTAGGTATCCCTCGTGTTCCTAAAATGGCTATTTTCATTATAACTTTTAAAAGTTACAAAAGTATAGGATTTGTGAAATAAATCGGCAAATGAAAATATTTATTTACTCAACATTGCTGTAAATAATTTCTCAAAATCATTGATGTGACTTTCTAAAGTAAAAGTGTTTCGAACTCTATTATATCCATTTTCTCCAAATGAAGTTCTTAATTCTGGATTTTCGATGAGTTTAAACAACGCTTCTGATAATTCTAACTCATTATTCGGTTCAACCAAAAAACCCGTTTCGTTATTGATGATGATTTCGGCTAACCCTCCATGATTTGAGCCTACAACCGGTTTCTTTTCCAACATTGCTTCAGCAGCTACTAATCCGAATGGTTCGGCTTCTGTAGAAGGCATTACAGCAATGTCAGTTATTGACCATATTCTGGATAAATTGTTAGTAAATGGTAATATAGTTACTTGTTGCTGCAAGTTATTATCTAGTATAATTTGTTGTATTTCATCCAGAAAATGCTCTTGTCCGTTGAATGGAGCTCCTACAAATAGCAATTTTACTTTTGGATGATTGCTAAAATAGTTAATGTAAGTAAAAAGCAATAATTTGTGGCCTTTAAATCGATTTATTCTTCCAACAAGAGTTATTATAGTATCATCATTTTTGAAACCAAAATCTTTTTTTGAAACTACTATTGGTTGTGATATCTTCTGTTCAATACCGTTATAGATGACTTTTGTTTTTTTTTGTAAATCAAATTTTCTGTCAATAAGGTTTTTCATTGTGGCATTGGAGTTACACACAACAACATCAGCATATTTGTTTAATAGTATTGGGAAAACTGTAGCTATTGGTTTAGGATGCGTAATTATTTCATGAACATGCCAAAGATGTTTTATCTTCTGTTTTTTAGCATAAATCATTCCTAACATTACCGCTAATGTATTCGAGTAAACAAAATCAAAATTATATTGCTCATTTAGTTCATCTAAAATTGATAGTGCCAATTTTATTTCTCTGAAAAAATTAATTAAATTCTTAGGAGTGAAAATCTGACGGTGCAATTTTAAAACTGGAGCTATAAAAACCTTTATGTTTTCTTTTTCGAGTGCGTCTTTTAAAAGTCCATTAGAGGGTAAAATTACTATGGGTAAAAACTCATTTTTATCAAGATGTTTTAACAGCAGCAGCAGTGTTTTGTCGGAACCATACAACTCAGCGGATTGATGGATGAAAAGAATGTTTTTCATCTTTTTTGCTGTTTAATTAAATCATTTTTATAAGCAAACAAGAATCCAATTAGCAACGATTTTGTATCCATCAGGTTATAAAAACCTGTAAAAACCCAATTAGAAACTATAAGAAAAACCCCTGTTCCTATGAAAAAATAATGAATGTTCTTTAAAGATTTTGTCGTTGATCTATCTCTTTTGAAAAAAATTCCAATAGAAATTAAATAGAAAAATAATCCCAATAGACCTGTCTTTAAAAGTACAGTCATAAAACCGTTATGCAAGAATGAGATGAATCTTAATTCCATATCACCTAAAAAAACTTTTTGCTTTAAATCTACTTTTGACCCTAGACCTTCGCCAAATAACAATGTATTGTTTACTGACAACTGTTGTATTGTTCGAATGTTTTCATAAGAACGATAATTATCATTAAATTGTTTCCAGTCATCTCTGTCAATTTTTGTGCTGAATGCTTCTGAAGGAGCCATTTTAATTTTATATAAAAACTCATCCATACCTTTCCCGTTTCTTCTTGGATTATAATTATAAATAGCACCGTAACTAATAATTACAAATAACAAAGTAGTTCCTATAACCTTTATTGCTCTTAGGTTCAAAACGAAAAATCCTTTTAAGGCAATCACTAAAATAATAAATTGTATAAAATTTGTTCTTGCCAGATAAAAGAAACTTGATAAAGAAAGCAATAGTAAGAGAGCAATAGTCTTTCTTTTGGAAAATTCTATTTCTAATTGTTTTCTAAAAACTATTATTACTAGGGCATAAACTTCAAAATCATTAAAATAACCTCCATATTCTCTAATTTCTCTAACATTTCTTGCTCCTTGAATAAGTATTCCATAACCCACTAAAAACAAATGGTAAATAGCAATTGTAATACCAGCATAAAGTAAAAACTGAAATGAATTTTTAGTTTTATTATTAAATAATTGGTATCCTAAAACCAACCCAGAAATTGGTTTTAGTAAATAAGTTATATCTCTAATTATATAATAGGATTTATAATCAAAGAAAAGACCAACAATAATGGCTATAATTAAAATCGCTAAAAACAGGCTTACATACTTTACAAATTCTAAAGAATAATTGTTTTTTAATGTAAAAAAAAGAATTGACATCCATACCAAAAAAGAAAGCTCATAATTATTAAAAAAAGGAACTACTACACAAATAATAAAAAGGATTTGATTAATATTAACTTTATTAATTACAATTTTCATTCATTAATGGATTTTAAAATTTTAGCAGGAACACCCCCAATAATAGAATTTTCGGGATATATACCATTTACTACTGCTCCGGCAGCTACAACGGAATTATTTCCAACAACACAACCATCAAGAAAAGTGACTTTCGCTCCAACCCAAATATTATTTCCAAGTTTAATTCCTTTTGAGGTAACTCCTTGCTCTCTTATTAGTTTTGAAATGTCTGAAAAATTATGGTTTTCCGAATGAAAAGAAATATAAGAACCCATTATAACATCATTCCCGATTTCGATTCCTCCTGCTGCGCCAAAATGAGTATAATCACCAATGGCTGAATTATTACCCATTTTTAAACCAATTCCGTATTTTGAAAAATGACTGGTTGAATTCAAATTTGAAAACGCACCAATCTTCACACAATCGCCTAAAATGATTTTTTCTGATGAGAAGCCATCAATAATAGTATGTTTATCTATGGTAACGTTTTTGCCAAAAACAATATTTTGGGGATTTAAAATTTTAGTATTCGAACCTATAAATACTTTTTTACCTGTTTTCAAAAATCCTCTAATAAGCATCGTGGCTCTTTTAGTTAATGACTGATAAAAAAGTTTGCTCGGAATTCTAGGGTCGATTTGATAATTTTTCCCAGACTTTACTAATAATTTTTGAAATATACCTTTTACCATTAGAGGGAAATTTATCACTACAAGTATCAAAAATACAATTGTTTTTTTAACTTAAACGATTAAATAATTTATTTTTAATGTGATAAAAAAAGATGGAAATTATAAGGATTTCTGAAATTATCAATGAAAACAAAACGCCTAAAACTTTATAAATAGGCGTCAGGACAACAATTAATGCTAGCGTAATAACAGTCACTACCATTGTTGTTCTTATATATTTAGTTTGTTTATTCCATCCCAAAATTAATTGTTTAAAAGGCTGAGAAATACTTTGAAGAATTGGGATGGCTAATGCGATTTTTAATAAATCACTTATGTAATCAACGTCTTTTGGATTAAAATAATCGACAATAACTATAGAATAAACGGCAATAAGTGACATTAAAAACAATATGAAAATAAAATTCAATCCGTTTACTTTTTTCCAAAAATTCAATCCTTCTGTTTTGCTTTTATTTAGTAAATAAGAAACTCGTGGAAACACAAAGTTGAAAAACAAAATGATGTATGTCCTAAAAATCACTATGATTTGATCAATAATTTTGTATTGTCCTGCCAAAATATTGTTCCCAAAGAAACTAATCAAAACTATAGGAGAATACATTTGGAGCGAAACAAAAATTTGAGAAGAAAACATAGAAAAATTGGTCTTCAAATAGGTTGTAACTTCTATTTTTTTTGTCTTTTTAAACGAAAATGAATGGCGGTTCAACAAATAGATAAAAACAAAACCATTGGCTATTATCATTCCGATACCCCAAAACAGGTTATTATATATATAATCGGCTGGCTTTTTAATAAAAATAAATATGCCCATAACATAAATAACTTTTGATATAATATTTAAAACAGTAACCCATTTAAAATTTTCTAATCCTTGTAAAAACCATGTCGGATTTATAAACTGACCAACAAGTATGGGCAAGCTTAAAAAAAACAATTGCTTCTCATTGACAAAAAATGGAACGGTATAAAAAAGCAAACTGGCAAATAATAAAACCAATAATAGCAATACTAGTTTAGCGGTGTAAATTGTAATGAAAATAGATTCGAGTTTTTCTTTGTTTTCTCTGTTTACCGAAATTTCTTTGACTCCTAAAATATCGGAACCATAATCGATAAAAACTATTAGAAAAAAGACAATGGCTAAACCAACTCCTATTTTTCCGTAACTTTCTTCACTGCAAATTGAAACGATATAAGGAACAACAAGTATTGGGGTAACCAAATTAAAAGCCTGCCCAACACCATAAGTTACAAAGTTGTTGAGTTGCTTTTGCTTTTTGATATAGTCAACACTTGATTTAATCATTTAGTAGCGTATAAAAAGAAAAGCTACAAAGAAAGTAGTATACTTTATTTGTAGCTTTTAATGTTGTGTTTATAATTATTGCTCACCAAATTTAACCAATTCTGGACCTAAATTAGCTTGATGGGGATATATTGATGGACGTTCTAATTTTCCGTTTTTTACAATTGGAATAATCGCTCCTGTTGTTGGGTCAAATTTACAATGATTTTCATCGGCTCTAAAGAATTGTCCTAATTGTTGTCCCACAATATCAAGCGTTTTACCATTGTAATCAAAATGCATACTTTTAAAATAAATGGTATCCTTTTCGGTCAGTTTTAATCCTAAATCTAAACGTATTTGAGTTGGATAAACGTCTTCAGGAAAATAAAAATCAACTTTTTGCTCCTCTTGTTTTCCTGGAACAGGAACCCAGATAACACCTTCTCCAAAGTTAATTGTACCGTCCTCAGTGTAAAGTAAGCAGAAGTCATCCTTAACTTTAGATATTACACCTAATGTTACTTTGAAACCCTTTTTTTCTTGTGGTTGAGCAGTTTCTGCTTCCGCATTTTCATTCTTAATTTTGCAGCTTATCAAAATTATGCTTGAAATAAGCAAATAAATTATTTTTTTCATGTCATTTTAAATTAAAACTATGCAGTAAAATAACGGTTTATTATAATAACTAACAAATAAATTTCTACTTTTACTATCTTAAAAATTTACAATCTATTTTATGACAATTGGAACCAAAAACAAACAATTCTTACTATATGTGTTTTCTATACTTGTAGCATTTGTTGCCTATGGTTTTGCCCTCACCAATTTTACACTTACCATTGATAGCGAAAGCCCAATTTATCCTCATTCTTCGTTAGAACATGGACGATGGGGAACAAATCTTGTACGGTACCATTTGATGAACGGCTTGTATCCATATTTTACCTTATTGTTTGGGCTTGTTTTTTTGGCACTTACCGCAGTTGAAGTAACTAAAATACTCAATATAAAAGGAGTTTTTAGCTTTCTTTTTTGTTTGTTATTCTTAAGCTTCCCACAACACGCATATCAGTTAGTGTTTACAATGCAAGCCGATGCTGTTCCACTGGGCTATTTTTTGGGAACGGTTGGGGTTACGTTTTATTTAAAAGAAAGTAAAACTGAAATATGGAAAATTATCAACTCGGTTTTGACAGTTGTATTTATTGTTTGTGCTGTTGCTACATACCAACTCTTAGTTTTTATCCCAATAATATTATATGTGAGTTACTTTTTTACTCAAATTGACAAACCGGAAGCCAATATAAAACAGGAATTTAAAAAAGCATTTGTTTTCACTGGATTGCTAATAATAAGTATAATCATTTATATATTAAGTGTAAAATTATTTATTAAAACCACAAACAGTTCGTATCTTGAAGGATATGCAACTGGAAATTTAGACAATCCATTTGTAACTTTTTACAATCTTTTAGTAGATAATATATATGGGAATTTTTATTACGGGGAAAAACCTTTTGTAATAACAACGCTTTGCGTTTTGTTTAGTATTATTTACTTTATAAAAGATAAAACCAATACTTTGCTGAAAATTTTAATCTTTTTAACATTACTTTTTGTTCCATTTATAATGTCATTTTTTATTAGAAATGGTTATCATCCACCACGTTTATATGTTGGTTCTACATTATCTTTCGCTTTCATTATTGTATTTGTATTACAAAAAATTTCAAAACAATTTTACAACCAAATACTTTTTGTGGGTGTTTTGATATATTTATGGAATGTTTTTTTTATTACCAATTTGTTTTACACTCAAAACAAAATATTTAAACACGACCTTGAAATTGCAAAAAACATCAAGCAAAAAATTACTCAATTTGAGGATTTTAACCCAGATATTGATTATGTTTATTTTTATGGCAGTTTGCCAGAAAGTAATCACATTAAATTAGCTTTGCCAAATTCGGAAGTTTTTGCAGGATCTCTTTTTCGTTGGGGGGAAGGCGATAACTGGCGAATGATTAACTTTTTTAGATTTGAAGATATTGCTTACTACCGCTTTATGGATGACGAAACTTCGTTTAATAAAGTTAAAGATAAATTATTAACAATGCCTATTTATCCCGAAAAAGGATCGGTTCAAAAATTTGAAAATGTAGTTGTTGTAAAACTTTCACAAAAAAAAGGATTTACAAGATATGAATGGGAAAAATAATAGAAATCCTTTAACAATAGAAATAGTAAAACCCATGTTAGAATGAAGAATTAGTCTTGAATCAATCTTTATTTCAAACCGCTCTCCTCCACAATAACCCTATCCAACTCTACCTCCTCGGGCGGAAAAATATCTTCCTTGTTTTTTATTCGTTCGTCGCCCCGCCATTCAAAACCTCTTAGTTTTCGGGCATTTTCGGGCAAGTCTTCCTCAGGATAAATATCACCATCAACAGTTTTAAAAAAAGTAATCGTTTCTATTTTACTTTCTTTGTCCATAACCATATTAATGCGGCTGCTTACATTTTTGTTAATCCCGATGAGTTCATT
>CAMAWK010000034.1 GCA_945861915.1 Flavobacterium psychrophilum
ATTTTGATGATATTCCAGCAGGAGAAATAGAAAAATTGGTAACTATAATAAACGAATGTCAATACACTTTTGCATCGTTTATCAGTCCAAGTGGTGAAGGATTGAAAGTGTTTATACAAGTAAACTCAAACGCAGAACAACATACAATAACTTATAATCAAATTGCACATTTTTATCAGGATTTATCAGGTTATAAATTTGATGTTAAATGCAAAGACATAACCCGATTGTGTTTTGTTTCTTGTGATGAAGATTTATTTTTAAATGAAAATGCTACTGTTTTTGTTACAAAAGAAGAAACAATAGCAACTAACATTCCAGTTCACAAACCAATTATAAACAGCCAATCAACGGATGATTTATTAGACAAATGCTTAAAATTTACAGAGCAAAAAGAGCAATATCAAAAAGGAAATCGCAACAATTTCGTTTATTTATTTGCTTGTAATGCCAATCGTTACGGAATTTATGAAGCTGATACTTTAGACTATTGCCTTACTAATTTTGATATTGACGTTGCAAGAATAAAAGCATCTGTCAATAGTGCATACAAAAATCAAATTGCAGACTTTGCAAAGTTTGCAATCTTTGCAAACAAGAAACAACCCGAAGCCACAATCCGAAACAATCCTACCAAAAAAGAGGAAGTTGAAGACGAAGAACAGTATTTAAGCACTTCTCCAACCATTCCACAATCGGTATATGATAACTTGCCTCCAATATTAAAAAAAGGTGCAGAAGCATTCGTAGAAGCTAGAGAAAGAGATGTTTTCTTGACGGGTGCGTTAACCATTCTTTCGGGTTGTATGCCTAATGTATCAGGAGTTTATGGCAGACGCACAGTTTATCCGCATTTATTTTGTTTTGTATTGGCACCAGCAGCATCAGGCAAAGGAGCATTACAATCATCCAAAGAATTAGCAGATAAATACCATAGCGAAATCCTTAAAAATTCTTTAGAACAAAAAAAAGAATACAACAAAAAGTTAGAAGCCATCAAGCACGCCAAAAGGTTCAAAAAGAAAGAAGACACGTCCCAAGAAGAAACTCCAGAAGAACCACCTTTTAAAGTAGTATTTATTCCTGCTAATACCAGTAACGCAAAGATAATCCAGCATTTGCAATGCAATAACGGTACTGGAATTATATGCGAAACCGAAGCCGATACACTAGGGCAAACGTTTAAAAACGATTGGGGTTCTTATTCCGATTTGCTTCGCAAGGCGTTTCATCACGAAAAAATATCCATTTCCCGAAAAACAAACAATGAGTATTTCGAAATAGACAATCCACAATTGGCAGTAGCCTTATCAGGAACACCAAAACAAGTATTCAACATCATAACTTCTGCCGAAGATGGTTTGTTCAGTCGTTTTTTATTCTACATATTTAAATCAGAAAGCAAATGGATTGATCCTTCTCCTTTTGGAAACCAAATCAATTTAACGGAACATTTTGCAAAGTTGTCAATCAATGTCTATGAAATGATTTTATTCCTTGAAAACGGTAAAACAGTAATCCACTTAACAGAAGAACAATGGAATAAGTTCAATCCTTTGTTCGAAAAATACTTGCATCAAATAAGAACTTTTGTATCAGAGGATGCGCAAAGTGTGGTCAAGCGTTTAGGAATTATATTGTATCGTTTTTGTATGGTATTTACAACCATTCGCAAGTACGAAACACAGGAAAAAGCAACAGACATTCAATGTTTAGACGAAGATTTTGATAGTGCGCTTACTTTGATAGAAATATATTTACAACACAGCATAATAATGTTCAACAATTTACCCAAACAAGAAGAGCAAGGTGCATTTAAATCAGGCGAAAACAAGAAACAATTCTTCGATGCATTACCAAAAAGGTTTACCCGTAAAGAAGCAATAGTTTTAGGGAATACCTTCAACATTAAAGAACGTACCGTTGGAACATTACTAAAAAACTGCTTAGGTTCACATTTAATTCAACCCGAATATGGGGTTTATGAAAAGATATTTGCCGTGGGTTTATAATTAATCCAAAACTTATTTTACATTTACGCTACATAGGTATAATTAGCATTTATTGAAATTTTAATTATATATTTTTACTTTTATATCCAAATAAGAAGAATGAATTTCACTGCTTACCACGCTAAATATTTTGCTTACGAATTAACTAGACAAAGGCCTTCCAACGACCTTGGAAAGTTAACCTCCTCGTTACAAGATGCTCAAGTAGATTTAAACCCTCATCAAGTTGAAGCGGCTTTGTTTGCTTTCCAATCACCATTATCACAGGGAGCAATCCTAGCTGATGAAGTTGGTTTGGGTAAAACAATTGAAGCAGGTATAATTTTATCGCAACAATGGGCAGAACGAAAGCGAAAACTGTTAATAATCGCACCTTCAAATCTTCGTAAACAATGGAACCAGGAGTTAGCGGATAAGTTTTTTTTACCTTCTATAATTTTAGAAACAAAATCTTTTAACGAACATATAAA
The DNA here is from genome assembly GCA_945861915.1 of Flavobacterium psychrophilum. Lineage (GTDB taxonomy): Bacteria > Bacteroidota > Bacteroidia > Flavobacteriales > Flavobacteriaceae > Flavobacterium > Flavobacterium psychrophilum_E. The sequence goes on from CAMAWK010000034.1 coordinate 2,483, forward strand.
GGCAGGCAATTTAAATCCATTTAATCAAGCGGATAATATTGTAATTTGTTCCTATCATTTTGCAAAAAATAAAGCAGTTTATATTGAGCAAACGCAATGGGAATTAGTAATCATAGATGAAGCTCACAGGTTACGGAATGTATATAAGGCTTCCAATAAAATCGGGAATGTAATAAAATCGGCTATTCAAAAAAGAAAGAAAGTGCTATTAACGGCAACACCATTACAAAATTCAATTCTTGAATTATATGGTTTAGTGAGTATAATAGATGATTTCGTTTTTGGTGATTTAAAAAGTTTCAAAAGTCAATATAGCAGACAATTAGATGAAGGTAATTATGATGAACTAAAAAGCCGTTTATTGCCGATTTGCCATAGAACATTAAGACGACAAGTTTTAGAATACATCAACTACACAGAAAGAAAAGCCTTTTGTGAAGAGTTTTCTCCATCTGATGAAGAACACCAACTTTACGAATGGGTATCTGAATATTTACAACGACCTAAACTATATGCTTTGCCTAATAGTCAACGTCAATTAATGACATTGATTTTAAGAAAATTATTAGCGTCTTCAACCTATGCCATATACGGAACTTTAGATGCTTTAGTGAAAAAATTGGAGAAAATAATACTTAAAAATGACACCGATTTATTAAGCGAATTAGAATTAGATTTTGAAACACTAGAAGAAATTAGTGATGAATGGGTTGAAGAAGAAGTTGAAGCAGTCGCTGAGATTGATTATACTCCAGAAGATATTGAAGCTATTAATTCAGAAATAGCAGATTTAAAAAAATACCGTGAATTAGCCCAAAGAATTAGAAAAAATTCAAAAGCGGAACGATTATTTATCGCATTAGAAAAAGCATTTCAGGAAATACAAAAATTAGGAGCTAATCAAAAAGCATTGATTTTTACTGAAAGTAGAAGAACACAAGAGTTTTTATATAATCTGTTAGAAGCTAGAGGATATAAAGATAAAGTAGTACAATTCAACGGTACTAATACGGATACTAAATCAAAGGAAATATATAAAAGTTGGTTACAAGAACACAAAGGAACAGATAAGGTTACAGGTTCTCCTTCAGCAGATAAAAGAGCAGCATTAGTTGATTATTTTAGAGACGAAGCAACTATTATGATTGCTACCGAAGCAGCTGCCGAAGGGATCAATTTACAGTTTTGTTCGCTTATTGTTAATTTCGATTTGCCTTGGAACCCACAACGTATAGAACAGCGTATTGGTCGTTGCCATCGCTATGGTCAAAAGCACGATGTTGTAGTAGTAAATTTTCTTAATATTAAAAATGCTGCTGACAAAAGAGTATATGAATTATTAGACCAAAAATTCCAATTGTTTGATGGTGTTTTCGGTTCTAGTGATGAAGTCTTAGGATCTATTGGTAATGGTGTTGATTTTGAAAAAAGAATTGCTCAAATTTATAATGATTGTAGAACAATTGAGGAAATTAAAACAGCCTTTGATAATTTACAAGACGAATTAAGACCTGAAATATCAGAAAAAATCCAAACGGTTAGAACAACATTATTAGAACATTTTGATGATGAAGTAAGAGAAAAACTCAAAAGCAACTTACTTGAAACAAAACAATACTTAAATACTTTCGAAGAGAAGCTTTGGAAAACAACTCAGTATTTTTTAAATGACTATGCGGAGTTTACAGAAGATTATTCTTTTAAATTAGTCAAAAACCCTTTCCCTAATGAAACTATCCATAGTGGGCCATATATGATTTTAAAGCCAAAAGAGGGGCAAAGAAAATCAGATATTGTTATTCCAGATGATACAAATGTGTATAGAATTGGTCACAAATTGGCACAGCGTATATTAAATTCTTGTAAGGTTAACGAAACACCAATTAAAGAAGTAGTTTTTGATTATAACGGAACGCAAGGGAAAGTTTCAACACTGAATGAATTCATTGGAAAATCAGGTTGGTTTCAATTACAGCATCTAGCTATTAATTCATTTGAGCAAGAAGATTATCTATTAATGGCTTGTTATACTGATGATGGAGAAACTATACACAGCGAAATTGCACAAAGGTTTTTCTCTCTAAATGCAGTCGAAAACGGAGCTATTGATTTAACCAACGAAGCATCTACAACTTTCAAGGACTTAATTTATAGAGAACGTCAAGAAATAATATCTGAAAATGCTAATAGAAACAGAGACTTTTTTGATGTTGAAATGGATAAGCTAGACCAATGGGCTGATGATATGAAAATTAGTTTGGAAAAAGAAATTAGAGACCTTGATGCTGAAATTAAGTTACGTAAAGCCGAAGCCAAAAAAATGCTCAATCTTGAAGCTAAAGTAAAATCACAAAGACAAATAAAAGAGTTAGAAAAAAAACGTAGTGAGAAACGACAAACCTTATTTTCTGCTCAAGATGAAATCGATGATAAAAAAGAAACGTTATTGACTGATATTGAGAAACGCTTAAATCAAAAAATTGAGCAAAAAGAATTATTCACAATTAAATGGAAGATGATATAATATGTCCAAAAATAAACTCCAAAAACTAGAACTAACTTGGATAGGTAAGGGTGATGAACCCAAGCTAGAACCAAGAATTCTCATAGAAAATCCTGAATACAGTTACGGAGACCCAACTACCGAAAACATACTCATCCACGGCGATAACCTTTTAGCCCTAAAAGCGCTTGAACAAGACTTTGCAGGTAAAGTAAAGTGTATTTATATCGATCCACCATACAATACAGGAAATGCTTTTGAACATTATGATGATGGTATTGAACATTCACTTTGGTTGAGCTTGATAAAACCTCGTTTGGATATTTTAAAGAATTTATTATCAAAAGATGGTTCAATTTGGATCTCTATTGATGCAGAAGAAAGTCACTATTTAAAAGTATTATGTGATGAAGTCTTTGGTAGAATAAATTTTGTAGAAGAAGTTATATGGCAAAGAGCTTATGCACCAATTAATTTAAAAAAAACTATATCTCGTTCGCACGATACTATATTGGTTTATGCAAAAAACGGTGTAGGTTTTGAATTAAATAAACTAGCAAGAACTTTAGAACAAAATAAAGATTACAAAAATCCAGATAACGATCCAAGAGGTTTGTGGAAAGTAGGTAATCCGAGCGTTGGTCCTGCTGTAGAAAAAAACATATATGAAATGACTTTGCCGTCGGGTAGAAAAGTTTTTCCGCCCAAAGGAAGAAGTTGGTTATATACAAAAGAAAAATTTGAACAATTAAAGGCTGATAATCGAATTTATTTTGGGAAAAATGGAGATGGAATTGGCTCTCCAAAATTATTTATTACCGAAGTTAAACAAGGCGTAACACCTATGTCTCTCTGGACTTATCAAGAGGTTGGGCATAATCAAGATGCAAAAAAAGAAGTAAAATTATTTAATGATGATAACGTTTTTGCAACACCTAAACCAGAAAAACTGATTGAAAGAGTAATAATGTTAGCTTCTAATGAAAATGATATTGTTTTAGATAGCTTTCTTGGTTCCGGCACTACATCAGCGGTTGCATTAAAAATGAATAGGAAATTTATTGGTATAGAATTAGGAGAGCACGCAAAAACACATTGTTACCCTAGACTAAAAGCAGTAGTAGATGGCGAGCAAGGTGGTATTTCTAAAGCTGTTAATTGGCAAGGTGGTGGAGGTTTTAAATTCTACACTCTAGCACCAAGTTTACTTAAACAAGATAAGTTTGGCAATTGGGTAATCAGTGCAGAATATAACCCTGATATGTTAGCAGCAGCAATGGCTAAACAAGAAGGATTTACTTATTTGCCAAACGAAGATAAATTTTGGAAACAAGGCAATTCTAGCGAGAATGATTTTATATTCACTACAACGCAATTCCTAACCGTTGAAAATTTAGACAGCATTCACGATGATATGCTTGAAGGAGAAAGTATTTTAATTTGTTGTAAAGCATTCCAAAAAGAATGTAAAGTTAAATACCCAAACATTACGCTAAAAAAAATACCTCAAATGCTGTTAGACCGTTGTGAGTTTGGTAAAGATGATTACAGTCTAAACATTGTTAATTTTCCACTGGATGAAACAATAAACAATGAAGTCGATGAGGTAGTGGATAACGTTAGTGTTCAGGAAATAAGAGACACTAAAGAAAAAGAAGTAGATAATCAAGGTACATTATTCGAATAGTTTATGAACACAATAGCCAATAACATAAAATTACGCCTTTCACTTCGTGAACCATTGCAAGAAGCTTTAGATATTGTGGCACAATTATCAAATGATTTAACTTTAGATAAAGTACCTGATAATGACGAAGAAGCATTGGCATTTCTAAAAAACGAATTAGACAAAGTAAAAAACAGTTTTACCACTTGTACTAGTTTTCAAAGAGATTTTCCATCTATTGCGTTTTCTATTGCAACAGGAGTTGGAAAAACACGTTTGATGGGTGCTTGTATTGCATATTTGTATTTACACAAAGGCATAAAAAACTTTTTTGTTTTAGCGCCTAACTTAACAATTTACGATAAGTTGATTGAAGATTTTGGTAATCCTGGGTATCATAAATATGTGTTTAATGGTATTTCAGAATTTGTACATAATAGACCGGTCATTATTACTGGTGATAACTATAATCAACAAGGAAACCTTTTTAAAGAAGGAGAAATTAGAATAAACATTTTCAACATTGCTAAATTCAATTCCGATAATAAAGGACAAAAGAAAGATGGCGTTTCATTAGCACCAAAAATCAAAAGACTATCCGAATATTTAGGACAATCCTATTGGGAATATTTATCAGGAATACAAGATTTGGTTATTTTGATGGACGAAGCGCACCGCTATCACGCAGATGCTTCTAAAAATGCTATCAATGAATTAAAACCAGTTTTAGGATTGGAATTAACGGCAACTCCATTCGACGAAAAAGGACAACAGTTCAAAAATATAGTTTACGAATATTCGTTAGCACAAGCATTAGCAGAGGGGAAATACGTTAAAAACCCAGCCATTGCAACCAGAAAGAATTTCAAACGAGGTGATTTAACTGAAAATGAAATAGAAATTATTAAATTAGAAGATGCAATTAGCGTTCATCAAGATACTAAAACGGAACTAGAAATATACGCTAAAAGCAATGATGTAAAATTAGTAAAACCTTTTATTTTGGTAGTTTGTAAAGACATTAGCCACGCAAAGGAAATATATAATTTAGTCAGTTCTAGCGATTTTTACGAAGGAGAATATAGCGGCAAAGTTTTACAAATTGATAGCTCCACAAAAAAGGAAGAAGAAATAGAAAAATTGTTTCTATCGTTAGAAAACCCTGACAATGAAATAGAAATTGTTATCCACGTAAATATGCTGAAAGAAGGTTGGGACGTTACCAATCTATATACAATTGTTCCGCTTCGTGCAGCTAATGCAAGTATCTTAATCGAACAAACTATTGGGCGTGGTCTTCGTTTACCTTTCGATGGAAAAAGAACTGGAGTAGATAAAATTGATAAATTGACTGTTATTGCTCACGATAATTTTGAAGCAGTTTTGGCAGCAGCTAAAGATCCTAATTCAGTTTTAAACAAAATGAATTTCATAGAAATTTCTGAAGATGATTTAAGAACAAAAACAGTAGTAGTTACATCAAAACCAGTAACAGAACAAAATTTAGACAACGAACAAGTTGCAGTTAGTAAAATAGAAAATAAGGATAACCAACAAAAAGCACAAAATACACTCGATGCTAAAAAAGCAATTATAAATTCTTTACCTGATTTTAATACATTACCCGAAGTTCGTAGAGTGGAAGATTTAAACAAAGAGGAGGTAAAAAGAAAAGTTATTCGCCAAATCGAAAAGAAATTAAACGAAGGGCAAGGAAACCTATTCACTGCCGATATTCTTAAAGAAGCCGAAGAAACGTATGAAAAAATAGTAGCTTCTTATAAAGAAAATTTCATTGAAATTCCACGAATAGATTTAGTATTAGGTGATGTTACAGCAACTTTTAATCATTTTGATCTAGATACTACCAATTTTAATTATCAAGCCCTAGAACAAGAGATTATCCGTATGGGTTTATTGGATAAAACAGTAGAAACTTTGAAAGCTAAATCCAGCGGTTCTTATGGTAATCCTATAAAAAATATAGTAAGTGAATTGATAAATAATTCTGATGTAGATTATGATGATAATGCAGATTTATTGTATCATTTAGCTGGTCAGGCCTATGATGCCATCAAAGAAAATATAGATAAAGAGGAAAATCTTATACAAGCTATGTTCCAATTCAAAACAGCAATAGCGGATAAGATTTATATACAAATGAAAGAACATTTCACCTTGTCAACTCCAGAATATATTGCACATAAAGTTTTGCCCTTTACAAAAATTGAACAATGGAATTTCTCCGCTTTAGTAAATGCAGGATATAAAGATTATAGAGAAGTTATTAATCCAACGATAATGGTTCCTAAATACGTTTTTAGAGGATTTGAGAAAGCGTGCCATTTCGAATATAAATTTGATAGCAAATCAGAACAAGATTTAGCTTTCGTATTAGAAAACGATAAAAAAGTATTAAGATGGTTACGACCTGCTTATAACCAATTCCGCATATATTGGGACAGAAGTTCAAAAAGATACGAACCCGATTTTATTATAGAAACAGAAGATACTATCTATATGGTAGAACCAAAATCATCAGCAAACATAAATGATGCAGATGTTTTAGCCAAAAAAGAAGCCGCTTTAAAATATTGTAAATATGCCTCTGAATTCACCTTAGAAAATAATGGTAAACCTTGGAAATATTTATTAGTGCCACACAACGAAATATCAAGAACAATCAATTTTGATTTATTAATTGCAAAGTTTAGTTAAGAATGATTGTTAAAGCCTATCAAACATTAGAAGATACCGACAATATAGACCATATTGAAGCTGAAGGACCTTTCGAGTGTAAACGATCAGGTGCTTGGTTGGGTTTTGGTTATTATTTTTGGGACACTAATATGGATTGGGCTATTGCCTGGGGTGAAAACTCATATAATGCTTATGGCAAAGATTTTGTAGTAGCTGAATGTAAATTAGACTTGACAAACAACTTCTTTGATTTAGTTGGCAATATTCAACACCAGATTGATTTAAAGGAAGTGATTGAGGTTATGATAAAGGCAAAAAAAATTAAAAACACAGACGAAGCCATTGTTCCTAACATAATTCTTTTTATGAAAGAGAAAGGAATATTTCCATACAAAACAATTAGAGCAGCAGATATGCACAGAAATGTTATCAAATTATTCTTTAAAACAGGTAAAGGAGAATATATGGTTATCAATCAAAGAGTGCAAATTTGCGTTATTGAAAAGAAAGGTGTACTTTTGCGTCCGTTTTCAGTGGTATATCCAGAAAATTACTTACTTTAGCATTATGAAATCCGAATTAGCAAACAAACTTAAAGATATTCTTGACAATATGTCTCAAGAACAATTCGACCAGGAATGGAGTAAAATTACCGCTCTTAATCTGGAAGGTCCTTCTTTTGCTGATGCCATAGAATACTTTTCAGTATCAATAGACAAGATAGGTAAATTTGAGTTGAATAGAAATATTCAAAACGAAGTTTCACCTTCAACATACTATTTAGCTGCATAATGAGTACAGAAAAAGCACCAATACAATTCCTTAATTTTATAGTCAAAGAAAGTCACATAGTTTTTAACAAAACTGCTGATTTTAAGATAGATATTAATTTTAATCCAAAAGGAACAGTATATAAATCTCTAAATCAATTCAAGTTACAATTATTTGTTGATATTAAAGACGTTGACGGTCATTTCAATATTAATTTAGTAACGGATAGCATTTTTTCTTATCCAGAAGATGCTAACATACAGGATTATATAAAAACTCTTTTTATAGTGAATGCTCCAGCAATTATTTTTCCCTATATTAGAGCATATATTAGTAGTTTAACAGCTCTATCAGGTATGCCAACACTAAATTTACCAACACTAAACCTTTCGCAAGTTGGAGAAACTTTAAAAGGAAATATTGAAATAGTTGAATAATTAAAATATTTTTAATATATATTTGGCATATTATTAGTTATGTTTAAAATATAATTAAGTAATTTAGTTTAATATTACAAATTATTATGTTAGAGAATAAAAAAGCAATAGTTTTTAAAAACAGTGATAATATTGAGAATGTGTTTTCTGATATTATCGAGCTTTCTATAAATAACGAAACAGTGCATTTAAAAATTGGCATAAAAAATGCTGATCAAAAAAGTGCCAAAGCTACACATAACATTATATTAACATTGCCTCATTTCTTAAGACTAGCAAATATTATACACACTTCGTCAGAACAGATTATTAAACAAATTGAAACATTAACACAAGATGATACTAACACTAAACACGTCTAACAGTAATTCAACCGTTAGATACAGTACTAATTCTTTTGGGTTTTCACGTTATTTCAGATTTTTTCCTGAAAATAAGGTTGAGGATGTTATTGTTGTAAATAATTTTACTACAGATTTAGATTTCAATATTGATGATAACGAGTTAACTAAACAAGCTATGAATTTATCGACATCCTCTTTTTCTGAAGAATGGGATAAAGAAGATGATGAATTTTGGAATAATTATTAAAATATGCCAGTTTACAATCAGAGAGACGTTATTTTAGTGAAATTTCCATTTACCGACATAACAGGTTTTAAATTAAGGCCAGCTATTGTTGTTTCTAATAATGTTGTAAATTCAACAGACGATATAATTGTTGTTATGTTGACTACACAAGCAGTCCCTGCTTTATACCGTGTTTTAGTTGACAATACCTTTGTAGATGTGCCTTTTAAAGGTGTAGGTACAATGAATGCAAATTGTAAAAAAATTGCAGTACTTCACAAAAATATTGTTCAAAGAAAAATAACAAGGATTAGTGATGACGCTAAATTCAATGAAATCATTAATAATATAAAATCATTATTTGATTAGTTTTCGTTGGTGACATATTCTGAATAATTGTTTTTTCAACATTATTTTACACCATATTCTTTTTAAAAATAATATTACCTTATAATATTAGATATAAACATCACGGGCAATCAAGCGGTCTCTCTTCGGTCGTTCCCTTTGTTTCGTTCGGCTGTTCCAGTCGGTCAACCTTATATTTTCATAAGAACATTTTCGTAAATAGGCAATTTATTATTTCAATTCAATATTTAGGTTTCCCTCCGTTCCACAGACACTTCACAGCACAAAAAAATATAGCAGCTTGAAAATAAGCAGCTATATTTTTTCCGCTGTTCGTTCCTCATCTTCACACGGTCTCTACCCTACGTTCGGTCGGGCTTATGCATCCACAATACCGCTTCATTTCGTTACAGTCATTCGTTCGCTTAACGCTCCATTTCATTCCGCTGAAAGCTCTCTCTTTCCTTTCTCTACATTCCAGCCGTATTATGTCTGCCGCCCTCAGTATTTTCAGCGGTTGCTCCTTCGCACAGCCATCGGGGTTGGCACCGTTCAGTAAAAACTTCACTTTGCCCTAAATAAAGGAACGCCAAAAGGCTGACTTATATTTTTTCCCCGCCGTTACACGCTGCTATCCCTTCACTACACTTCGCTAAAGCTTCGTTTCGTTCTCGGTCTAGCGTGGCTGTTCGATTGCCGCAACACCGCCTCTTCGCTCCTCATACATTCCGCTATAATTCCGCTATCGCTACATTTTAGCTCCATTCCTTGCGGTGCTTGGGGGTGTTTGATTGCCGTTTTCATAAGAAGCGTCCCTGAGAAAACTAATCAAGAAACATCCTGCTACAAAAAAAATAAAAAAAAGAAAGTAAATTTAAGTTACGGTTTCAAAAAGTAAAGTTCAAGCCCTACGGGTTTTTGAAAAAATCTCCACCCATACCGTTTCGCAACAACATTCAATTCCGATTTCACGCCCACATTTCAGATGATGTATCGGGTAGTATTTTTTCAAAAAAACTTGACTTCTTTTGAAACCTCCACTAGTACGACGACTTTCTTTTTTTTCTTTTTTTCTTTTCAAAAATTTAATGGAAAAAAGTAAAGCGATACCCTCATTTTTAATCCGACACTATACCGAATTTTACGAAATTATCAAATGGAAGATTGATATAGGACTGATTATATTGTATAATAATTACGAATAGATTGACTAATACATATTCCGCACTTAAATGCACCATAACCCCTATATGATTGCACATTATAGAGAAATGGGTGCAAAATAAAAAACCCTCTCTTTCGAAAGGGCTTACTTTGCAATAATGCAGACTTTGCAAACTTGCAAACTGATGGTCTTTTTTAGAATACCTCTTGGACTTTTAATGCGTTACCAGCATTGAATAAGTAAAAAATTCCACTTACTTCTTGATAAAACTCTATTCCAATACTACCCAAAACAGCTACATTCGCAGTCATTGTTGGCGCACCAGGCAATGAAGCTGTAACTTCGATCAATGGGGTTACTGCATTTACAGGGGTATAATCCGAATAAGCGATATTTGAAATTTCATTTAACGCAGGTTCAGCAGGTTCATAAGATCCAGTAGCAGCATTAAATATAGTATCCGAAACAACAGACAAAGCGTTGATAATTCTAAAATGTGAAGCTCCAGAAGGAATGTTCATATTTGTAAGCGGATTAAATTCTGGAACACTAAATGTACTTTCGTTTCTGTCAACTGTACCAGTTAATGTTGATGGCGCATTAAATACTCCATTAAACGAAATATTACGATTGAAATCCAACCCTTTTAAATACTGTGGTTGTTGAGATACTAAAACAGCTCTTTGCCCTCTAGCTTCAGAACCATCCTCAATATTGATTTTTTTCATAATTGCTGTAAGTCGTCCAGTCAATTGACTGTCTGACATTTGTTTCATCAATGATGATAATCCAATCCTAACAGATTTTCCTGCATTGGCACAAGCCGCAAATTCGGACATATTCTCACGAGTACGAATAAAACCAGGTGCAGTTTTTACTTGTTCCGCAGTTGGTCCACCTTTTAGACCTGCAAAATAACCTTCGTTACCTTTAATTTTGAAGTGACGAACTTCACCTAACGTCCCGACATATTTGATATGTCCTTTCTGTCTAGCCATAAGCTTACGTTTTAATTATTTTTATTATTAAAAATTTATTGTAAGTTTACACCATAAAACGCTGATATACAACAACATAAAAAAAGCAATATGATGCAATTTGGTGCTAAAGAAATGACAAGGCAAAAAAACCTTCTAGAAATAGTAAAATTTGTTGATGGGGATGGCATTATTTTAAAAGAAATTATTTCTAAAAAGGAATTTGAAGTGAGATTATATGGAATAGATGCACCGGAAATAAACTATTGTAATAAGATAAAAAAGGATGAAAAAGAGTTGCAAATTCCAGCTGCATTGTTAATCAAATTAGGTTTTTTATCTTTTAATTTTTTAAAGGATCAAGTTAATTTGGGGGATGTTTGCATATTAGTACAGGAAGAAAATAATTTAATTGATAAGTACGGAAGACATTTAGGATATTTAATTCTTAATGATGGAAGAGTTTTAAACGAAATTATGATAAAAGAAGGCTATGCGAAGCCGTACAATGACGTTTATTGTGAAATGCTACCAATGTATCAAGAGTTAAATTTACAAGCTAAAAGCAGCTTAAAAGGATTATATTCTATTGTAAATAAGTTTTAACAGCGTGTAGTAGGAATGTGGGCTAAATGTGGGCTAAAACAAGAAATAAAAAACCCTAACTTACTGATTAACAGTGGTTAGGGTTTTTAAAAAGCGGAGAAAGAGGGATTCGAACCCCCGGACCTGTGACAGTCAACAGTTTTCAAGACTGCCGCATTCGACCGCTCTGCCATTTCTCCAGTGAGCGACATTACGTTTCTGTAATGCGAGTGCAAATATAACAACCTTTTTTTGTTTTGCAA
>CAMAWK010000035.1 GCA_945861915.1 Flavobacterium psychrophilum
CCGAAAGTGTCATGAAGATATATCAAGGTTTCTGCCAATCGTTCTTTTACCGTTTTTTGCGCCATCGAAACCATGTGATCATCTGCTTCTTTTAAATCGCCACAGATAGTTTTCATTACATTCATCGAAAATCTATTGTTGTCATTAAAGAATCCAAGAATTTCTGATTTTGGAATAAAACAAACTTCCATATCATCTAAAGCAACGGCGCTTAAATTAGCAGTTTCCTCACTAATCATGGAGCGTTGTCCTAATAATTCCCCCGATTTAACCAATTTAACAATTTGATCTTTCCCATTGGAACTCAACTTTGATAATTTACAAACGCCTTCTTTTACACAAAAAACGCCTTTTAAATTGTCACCTTCCTTAAAAATCGGGTCGCCTTTTTTGATACTGTACGAAGTTTTACATTCCGCCATTTTCAAAAGTTCGTCTTTGCCTAAAGCTTTTAAGGAGCTGAATTGTCTAACGATACATTGTTCACATTTACTCATTGGAAAATAAAAAAATGATTTCTACAAAACTACAATTAATATAATCCGTTGCTTATAATTATTTTAAATAAAAAAATGACCAAATATTGACTAAGACACTAGAATTAATAATCTTCAAGTCGAAAAATCAACAACTATTTTTGACCGCTTCACCTTAATGAAAAAGCCTCATTCTTTTTATTCAGAATGAGGCTTTGACTTGTATAAACTAGTTTAGTTATTCTTGATTTAAACTTTTAATTTGTTTTAGTTTTTCTTTTAAAAGTTCCATTTCTTGTTTGTGTTTTTCGATGTTTTTGCGCACTTCTAACACAATAGAATTTTCTTTTTTGGCATTTCTTGTATTAGAGAAAAACTGAATGTTATTTTCTAATTGAAAGATTTCATTTCTAACTTCTTCAATTTTGCGACTCAAGAATATCTTTTCGTTTTCTAGTTTTCTAGTATCGTTAGATTCTGATAATTGATCCATTCTGTTTGAAAAACGCATCATTTCATTATCTTTCTTACTCAAACTCAATTTTTCAAAAAGGCCGTCCAAAATTTTATTGAATTTCCCTTCTATATGTCTTCTGTTTACAGGAACAGCTCCAAAACTTTTCCAAGTTTCGATATGCAATTTGATAGCGTCTAAATCGGGTTTATGTTCCCCAATTAGTTGAAATTCGCGAACAATTTCTAAGTACTCTTTCTTTTTTTCAAAAGCGGCTACTTCTTCTGCGTTTTCTTCTTTTTTCTGTTCTTTTAGATTGTCAAAATAGTGATTACATGCAGCTCTAAATTCTAACCAAATTTTATCAGAAAATTTTCTAGGCACATGTCCAATTTGCTTCCACTCCTCTTGAATTTGCTTCATAATGGGTGTTGTAGCACCAAAATCGATACTTTCTTGCAATGCTTTTGCTTTTTCAACCAATGCCATTTTGAGGTTGAGGTTATGGTTTTGATCCCTTTTAATATCTTTATAAAATGAATTTTTGAAAGAATTAAAGTTTCTAACAGCTGTTTTGAACGCTGCCCAAGTTTCCTCATTTACCTCTGCAGGTACTTTTCCAGCGGCATAAAAAGCAGTTCTCAAAGCCTCTACTTTTTCTACCTGACCTTGCCATTGGGCATGAGCTTCCATTTTTTCGGTAGCTAGAACCTCAATTTGAGCGATAATTTCTTTTTTCTTTTCTAAATTCTCAACTTCTACCGCTCTTAATTGTTCGAATAAAACTTCGCGTTTGTCATGAATTTGTTTGGTTAAATCGCTAAATCGAGTCCAAATTTCTTCACGGTGTTCTCTTGAAACAGGGCCAATATTTTCTTTCCAAATTTTATGTAAATCCTGCAATTCACGAAATGCTTTGTTGATGTCGGTTTCGTTCACCAGTTCCTCTACACGAGCTACAATTTTTTGTTTTTGCTCTAAATTATGTTTAAAATCTAGGTCTCGTGCTTCTCTGTCCAGGTGTAAATAATCATAAAAATTTTCTACGTGAAAATGATAATTATTCCAAACGTGGTTATATTTGTCTTTCGGAATCCCACCTGCATTTTTCCAACGCTCTCTTAAATCATTGAAATGTTTTAGTGTATCCTTAATGTTAGTTTGCGGATTGATTAATTCTTTCAACTCCTCAACAATAGCTAAACGGTTCTCTAAATTCGTTTGCAGGTTGGTTTGTAAGCTCTTGAAATGGTTGTTTTTTCTGTCTCGGTATTGAGAATAGAGTTGGTCAAAGTTTCCTTTTAAAGGATTTTGATAGTGAAATTCTTCGTTTGTGTCATGGTTTTCAGCAAGAAATTGTTCTTTTTTCTCGTCTACAAGATGGTAATATTTGGCTAAAAATGCTTTTTTTAATTCTTCGACATGATCTTTTACCGACATTACTTTTTCAACAGCCACTAAAATTTTTAGTTCATCGATTAGCGATTCTAATGATAAAGATTCGTAGTCCAGCATCGGAATATCATGACGATCTTTTAGCGTTTCGTCTTCACTTTCCTCTGCATTTATATCTGCAATTGCTTCAATAATAGTATCCGCTTCGGTAGCTTCCACTGTGGCAATTTCTATGGGTTCTTCATTTTGTACTTCTTCAATTACTGCTGTTTCAGATTCTACTTCGGTTGAAAGTACTTCTTCAGTAACAGTGTTTTCAATATCTGCTGTTTCTTCAATTAATTCTGTAGCAGTTTCTACTTCGCTTGAAAGTACTTCTTCGACAACAGTGTTTTCAATAGTTGCTGTTTCTTCAATTACTTCTGCTGCAGATTCTACTTCATTTGAAAGTACTTCTTCAGCAATTGTATTTTCAACAACAGTAGCTTCTTCTATTACTTCTGTAGCAGATTCTACTTCGCTAGGAAGTACTTCTTCAGCAACAGTATTTTCAATAGTTGTTGTTTCTTCAATCATTTCTGTTGCAGATTCAATTTCGGTTGAATGTACTTCTTCAGCAACAGTATTTTCTACCGTTGTTATTTCTTCAATTACTTCTGAAATAGCTTCTGTTTCTGTTGTAATTTCATTTGCTAATTCTACTTTTTCTGGTGAATTAGTAATTTCATTTCCATCTGCAGTTTGCAGGTTATCATTCGTTTCTTCTAACATTTTTTTAAATGTTTATTGGGTTTACTTATTTTTTTGAGGGCGAAAGGTAGTAAAGCTTGTTTGAAATACAAAAAAAAACATCCGTTTATGGCTGATTTCAAACCAAACAAGACATTTTTTGCCATTAATTTTAATTTTTGGTAACATTAGAAGTTACTTAAAAATATTTTTCAATTCAATAAATTGAAATTTGGGATGTTAATTTAAAGATGGATTGTTAATTGAATAGTCAAATTGTGTTTTACAAAACACTTTGAATACTACATTTGAATTTTATAAATCCAAAAGCAGATTTTTATTTATTCCAGATTTCCCACGATTTTTCAGCCTGAAAAACCAAC
The DNA here is from genome assembly GCA_945861915.1 of Flavobacterium psychrophilum. Classification (GTDB taxonomy): domain Bacteria; phylum Bacteroidota; class Bacteroidia; order Flavobacteriales; family Flavobacteriaceae; genus Flavobacterium; species Flavobacterium psychrophilum_E. Next base: position 3,438 of record CAMAWK010000035.1, read on the forward strand.
ATGTCTAAGCCGTTTTTTGTTTGTGCTCCTTTTGCTTTAGCTTTCTTCAAAAACTGAGTTTCTTCGGGATTGTAAATCAAATCATAACCAATATGCTCATTGGTAAAATAGTCGTAAGGAATTAAAGGAAAAGCTTCAATATTTGGGCTGGTGCCAACGGGAGAGCAATTGATAATTATTTGGTATTCATCAAAGGTTTTTTTGTCTAATTGGTCGTAGGATATCACATTTTCTTTTTCACTTCTAGAAACAAATAGAAATTCGATATCTAATTTTTTCAAAGCAAAAGCGACGCCTTTTGATGCGCCTCCTGTTCCAAGAATCAATGCTTTTTTGTGGTGTTTTTGCAACAATGGTTTTAGCGATTCCATAAAACCAAAATAGTCTGTATTGTATCCTTTAGACTTTCCGTTTTTGTTGAATTTAATGGTATTTACAGCACCAATTTCAGTAGCGTTTTTAGACAATTTGTTTAAATAAGGGATGACCACTTCTTTGTACGGAATAGTCACGTTGAGCCCAATTAAATTAGGTGTTTTTGTAATTATTTCAGGAAAATCAGTAATTTCTTGAATGTCGAAATTTTCATAGGAACAATTGTCTAGGTTAGTTTCGGAGAATTTTTTAGCAAAATACCCTTTAGAAAAAGAATAACTAATATTTCTTCCAAGTAATCCAAATTGTTTTAAAATATCAGGCATTATATTTTGGTGTGTTTTGCAATGTAATTCTGCACCATTTTTCGAGCCCAAACTACCGGGAATAAATCTTCTAAAATGATATAGTTATCAACTTTTAGCCTCAAGGCATTGCTTAAATGAAATTTTGCTTTGTCGGTTTGTTGAATCATAAAGTACAATCCAGCCAAACGATATTCTACTTCGTTCTCTTCAGGGAAGTATTCAGAAGCTTGTAATAAGGTTTGTACAGCACTTTCGAATTCTCCTAAATGTTGTAGAATATCGACCCAAAAAAGCCAAGTGTCTAATTGATAATCGCCAAATTCAACTGCTTTTCTGTATCCAAATTCGGCTTCTTCAAACTGATTTAACTGTTTGTTTATGGAGGCATATCGTTTCCAATACAATCGATTTTGATTGTCAATTCCTAAGGCTTTATTAACGAAATGCAATGCTTTTTGGAAGCTTTTCTGACGCATGTAAAAATCGGTAATGGCAATCCAACCTTTGTCTAAAAGCGGATCCTCGTGTACCGTTTTGTTATAATACTTTAAAGCCTGCACTTTATTTCCCAATCTTTCATAGCATTTTCCTATTCGTAGTAATGCGTACGAAGTTGGATCTTCTAATTCGATCGTTCGGTTGTAGTTTACAATGGCTTCTTCATATTTTTTTAATCGTTCTAATGCTTTAGCCATTTCCATAAAAGCACCTGAAAATTCATCGTCAATCACGGTAGCATATTCAAAAGCGCGAATTGCTTCTTCATATTCTTTTACGCCATAATGCAAACGCCCCAACTGATGCCAAGCAATTTCGCTGTATGGATTTTTATCAATATAATTTTTTAAATACGTGATGGCATCTTGATTTTGATCTAAAAACTCAAAACAATAAACCACATTATACAATGCTGACTGATCCTCAAGATCTACTTCCAAACATTCGATAAAGCTATCTCTGGCAAGTTCTAGACTATCCATAAAAAGATATTCCATGCCAATTAGATTATAGACATCGGCTAAATCATCGGTGTATTTTAATGCAGTTTTAAGTAATTCAACTGCTTTGTCGTGTTCCCCTCTTTTGGAGCTAATAGTCGCTTTTTGAATAAAAATCTCCTCGTTAGTGGGTTCAATAGCATACAACTCGTTCAAAATCTTTTCGGCTTGTTCGAGTTTGTCGTCATAAATTAATATTTCGACTTGAACCAGCTTTAAACCAGTAGATCTTGGATGTTGTTCTAAGGCTAATTTTAATGCTTTTTTGGCTAGTGAAGGTTTGCCTAAATCGAGATAATGGAGTATGATATCTTCGAATTCTTCTGAATCAAAAAAGAGGACTTTGTTGGTTTTCAACATCGACTCAAATTTAGATAGGGATAAGTTGTAATCTTCTTCCTCGTTGCTTAATTGCATAAGTTGTTATTTTGAGTTTTTCCTGTTATAAATTTAGGAAAATGTACTAGTTTGATTAGAGGAATTAATATTTGTTGTAAACAATATTATCAACAGTTTTGAATGATACTATCAATCTAAAACTTCATTCATAACTTCTATCATTATAGCACAACCTTCTCGAATTTCCTGTTCAGAAATAGTTAAAGGAGGTGTGATTCTAATAGCATTGGGTTCAAATAAAAGCCAAAATAAAATCAATCCTTTGTCTTGACATTTCAGAATTACTTCATTTGTAATAGTAGCATTTTCTGTCATGGCTGCCAACATCAATCCTTTTCCTCGAATTTCTTTTATCAAAGGATGTACCAAAAGTGATTTAAAGAGCTTTTCCTTTTCTAAAGTTGCTACAATTAAATTTGTTTCTGTAATTTCTTTCAAAGTTGCCAAACAAGCTGCCGCAATGACAGGATGTCCTCCAAAAGTAGTAATATGTCCTAACTTGGGATTATGGCTTAGTAAGTCCATCATTGCAGCAGAAGCAGTGAATCCGCCCACTGGCATTCCGCCACCCATTCCTTTTCCCATCACTAAAATATCGGGAACAACATCATAATTTTGAAAACCAAAAAGAGTACCTGTTCGCCCAAATCCGGGTTGAATTTCATCCAAAATCATCATAGCACCTACCTCAGTGCAACGCTTTCTTACTTTTTTTAAAAAATCATTCTCAGGTTCGATAAAACCTGCTCCGCCTTGAATAGTTTCTAAAAGAATACCAGCGGTTTTCTCTGTTATTTTATCTAAATCGGCTTCATTATTAAAGGTAATAAAATCTATATCTGGAATCAGCGGACGAAAAATTTGTTTTCTCTCCTCGAAACCCATCACACTCAACGAACCCATTGTGTTTCCATGATACGCATTGTGACACGAAATTAATTGACTTCTGCCAGTAACTCTTCGGGCGAGTTTTAAAGCGCCTTCAATCGCTTCGGTACCCGAATTTACTAAATAGGTTTTTTCTAAAGGTTCGGGTAGGAGTGAAGCCAGTAATTTGCAATATTCTACGGCAGGGCTTTGCGAATATTCACCATAAACCATTACGTGAGAATATTTATCTAACTGGTCTTTGATTGCCTGATTCACTCTCTCATGTTGGTGTCCAAGAGTACAAGCGGATACTCCTGAGGTAAAATCCAGGTATTTTTTGTTGTTGATATCAAAAATATACGAGCCTTTTGCATACACCACTTCCATTCCGAGCGGATAGGGAGAGGTTTGGGCTTGGTATTTAAGAAAATCGTTCATTTGGTTGGTTTTGTTTTGTCAAATTTATAAAAAAGGAAATCATATATTCTTTTTTAACTGTTGCTAAAACCATTTTCTTGTGAATAGCGTGGTTAAAGTTTTGGGACTAAAAGTAATAATGAAGCGGATTTTTTGAGCATATTTCTCTTGAGAAATCTCCCAACCATTATTGGAATAAACAGGAAAATACAACTCGAAATAATCAGTCACCAAGTTTAGCCGAATGCCACTATCATAAACAAATTTTTCTTTTTTAAATTTATTTTTCATTAAACCTAAATCACCATAAGCTTCGACCCAATTCCAAATAGAAAAACTAGTGTTTAAGGTTGTAATCCATTGATTAGCAAATGGTGTATCCAATTTTGATTTGAAACCCCCTTCGGCAATAATGTATTGTTGGCTAAATAAACCCGTATTTTCAGATCTTCCAAAATAATTATAATCAAAAAGATAATCAGTCGGTCTATCTAGGGCAAAACTAAAAAAATCAGAATTGGTTTTGTTGTATAAAAAACTTCCAGCATAAAGTCTTACATTAAATTGTCGGTTACTGTCAAACAATTTTCTATATCCAAATTCAGCAGCAATTTTACCAAAATTATTTGCGGCTTGAAAATCGGTTACAAAATTGAGTTGTTTTGTAATTTCGGTTTTTGAATTATAATATTTGGCATTAAAAACCGAATAGTTTTCTTCAGTGTCATTTACCACAAAAGCACTCTTTTCGCGATTGACAACTACTTGTCTAAACAAAAATAATTGCTTGTGATTATTTCTAATTTCATCTTCTCGAATACTAAATTGTATATTCGGATTTAACCTTAAATAAGCTGCGTCTGGAGCATAATTAAAATGAGAACCGTTTATAGAATAGCGAACATTGTATAAATTACTATTTCGATAATTTTGATTTATAGCAAAAAAAGCACCTCCCGAAAGTGATTTTGATATTGTGGCATACGAAGGGTTAATTTCAAAAATAAAAGTTTTATCTAAAATAGTTTTATTATGAAGTCGCATTCCTATTGAAAGTCCATTGTATAAATTGTACGTTAAGGTGGGAACATATAGTATTTGATTATAATACGGATCTTCAAAATCTTTCATGAATGTGAATTTTAAAGGTCTGTTATTTGGGAAAAAACCGCCAATTTTTTTCCAATTGTTTCTCAAATTGTATTCAGGTACTTCGTTGTTGTAATTCAAAACAAGCTTGTCAATTTCTTTAGCCTTAAAGCTAAAAATACTATCCTTATTTTCCGAAAATAACCATTCTTTAAAAACAATTTGACCTTTTTTAAAACCATAAGCAGGAATCGGAACCAAACTATTAGTTTTGTTTTTTAAAGTAAACTGAATACTTTCTTTTGTTTTTAAAACGTTTTTTAATTTAAAATCAATTAAATCGCGACTATCAATCAATGTGCTAAAAAACCAGGTAATGTCTTTAGTAGTATTCGATTTTAAAATGCTTTCAAAATCATCTCTACTAGTTTGTTTTTCAGAATTTTGAGCGTAAAATTCTTGTATACTTTTGTTGACACTATTTTCTTCTAAATAATCAGATAAATACTTAAAACTCAAACCTGCTTTGTATTTATTAGCAATTTGTTCATTAAATTTAATCAGCCCATTTTTTGAATTATTCAAAGGCTGGTCTAAATTTTTACGAGCCATTAACATATAAAAATAACCATATTGTTCATTGAATCCCAATTGGGTTAAATTAAAACTTTTCAACAAACGAATAGTTGAAATTCTTCCCATCATTTTGCTGTCAGGATAGTATTCCTCCATGTATTTCATCATCATATACACCTGAATTCCGTCATAAACCCAATTGTCTTTTCGAGGATCTAACTTCAAACTGTTTTTGAGATAATTATTTAAATAGGTTTTTAAAAATTGAATTTCAAAAATAAACTCATCGGTAAACGGACTCAAAAAAGAAGGCAATTGGTTTAAACCATAAAATGGATTTCGGTCATAATCAACCTGTGAAACAGTCATTTTTTCATGTGGATACACGCCTATATTTTGACTGGAAAAATTCATCACTCTATCTATAATAATAGCTGTTTGGATGCCGTCAATTTTAGGATTCATTAAATTGGTAACCACCTCGAAAGCGCTGTTTTTAAAGCTATTGAATTTGGTTTTTGATTCTAGATAAAGACTAAAATCAGTTCTGTTTTTACCAGTTAATTCATAAATAGTATGGTTTTCTGTTTCCGTTTTTTTAATTGTATTTAAATCAGATGTAATATTTAGATTATTCGGAATTTTCAGTTCTATATCAAAATCAGAAATTCCATTGGCAATATCGTCGAGATTGTTATTGTTATAGGTAACAAAAGCATGGTTTTCATAGCGGGCAGGTGTCAGAAACCAATTTTTAAGAATAAAATTTCCGTTCTCAGTGTAGCCGTATTTGGTAAATTTAACACTCGGAATCTTGACGATATAAGCTAGTTCTAAAGTGATTTTTTCATTGGGCGCTAGTTTTTCCTTTAAATCCACCACTATAAAATCGGGATATTCTTTGGTTCGTTTCCAAACCAATGGTGATTTTTCATTTGTTGCCAATTCTAAAATGATGGTGCTCCCGCGTTCCTCCTCTTTGGCCAAATGAAAACCTCTATAAAATTCATCCGAAAATCGTTTAGCGAGAGGGGTGTTTTTATTGGAGTAGGCATTATTCCAATCGTTTAAAACAATGGATTGCAGGCTGTCTTGTGATTGATTTATAAAAACCAGTTTTTGTTTGACTAAAAGAGTTTTGTTTTCAACATTTAGTTCTACTACCAAATGAGAATTGTTTTGACCATATTGTTTGGTCGAAACGAACAATACAAAAACGAAAAAGAGAATTTTATAAATTGGTTTCAATGAATTAATTTGAATAATTGAATAAGAAATACATTTTTTTGAAATTTAGAAATTAGGCGATAAATCATATTTTTTATAAAATTTATCAAGAACTTCCACGACCTCGTCTTCGGTGTCAACAATTTTAAATAAATTCAAATCCTCTATGCTCACAGTTTGTTCCTGTTCTATTAAAACGGTTTTTATCCAATTGATCAATCCAGACCAAAAAGTGGAACCAACTAATATGATGGGGAATTTACCGATTTTTTTTGTCTGAATTAATGTCAATGCTTCAAACAATTCGTCCATAGTACCAAAACCACCAGGCATGACAACAAAACCCTGTGAGTATTTAACAAACATCACTTTTCGGACAAAAAAATAGTCAAAATTTAGATTTTTATCTGAATCTATAAAAGGGTTAAAATGCTGTTCAAAAGGCAATTCTATATTCAATCCTACTGAAGTACCACCGCCATAATGTGCGCCTTTGTTTCCAGCTTCCATGATACCAGGTCCACCACCAGTGATGATTCCGTAGCCTGCTTTACTTATTTTATATGCAATTTTCTCTGCTAACAAATAGTATTTATCATCTGGTTTGGTTCTAGCCGAACCAAAAATAGTAACACACGGACCAATTCGAGACATGGTTTCATACCCGTTTACAAACTCAGACATGATTTTAAAAATCGCCCAGCTATCGTTGGTTCTAATCTCGTTCCACGTTTTTTGTTTCAACTTGTCGTGGATTACTTTTTCTTCGTCATTATCGAAATCTTCTAGTCTCATATTTTTTCTTTTAAGGCTATAATTATGTACGATTTTATTGATTTAATGGATTGAAATCTTTTTTTTAATGCTTTGTTTTATATTTCCAACGGAATAAATTCCGTTGCTACAAAATGTTTCGTTCCTACGGAACTAAGCCAATTCCTTCCTCAAAAACTGTGCAGTATAACTTTTTTTGTTTTTAATAATTTCTTCGGGCGTGCCTTTAGCAACTACTGTTCCGCCGTCTTTTCCGCCTTCGGGACCAATGTCTATGATATAATCGGCTAGTTTTATGACATCCATATTGTGTTCGATAATCAAAATCGTGTTGCCTTTGTCTACCAATTTGTTAATCACTTCCATCAGCACTCGAATATCCTCGAAATGCAGTCCAGTTGTGGGTTCATCTAAAATATAAAATGTATTTCCAGTATCTTTTTTTGATAATTCTCCTGCTAGTTTGATGCGTTGTGCTTCGCCTCCCGAAAGCGTTGTGCTTTGTTGTCCTAGCGTAATATAACCCAAACCTACTTCTTGCAAGGTTTTTACTTTTCGGTAAATCTTCGGGATGTTTTCAAAAAACGGAACTGCTTCGTCAATGGTCATATTCAACACATCCGAAATAGATTTTCCTTTGTAGCGAATTTCTAAGGTTTCTCTGTTAAAACGCTTCCCCTGACAACTTTCGCATTCTACATAGACATCGGGCAGAAAGTTCATTTCGATGGTTCTTACACCCGAACCTTCGCAGGTTTCGCATCGGCCGCCTTTGACGTTAAAACTAAAACGCCCCGCTTTATAACCCCGAATCATACTCTCGGAAGTCATGGTAAATAAATTTCTTATTTCAGAAAAAACTTCGGTATAAGTAGCAGGATTCGAACGTGGCGTTCGCCCAATCGGACTTTGGTCGATATCAATTACTTTATCGATATGTTCCAAACCTTCAATTTTTTTATAAGGTTGCGGTTTTTTGACACCATTAAAATAATAGGCATTCAAAATAGGATAAAGGGTTTCATTAATCAATGTCGATTTCCCGCTTCCAGAAACTCCAGTCACACAAATCATTTTGCCCAAAGGCAATTCAATCGACACATTTTTCAGATTATTTCCTGTTGCTCCAGTCAGTTTTAAGAAATTTCCATTACCTTCTCGACGTTTTTTCGGAATTTCTAATTTCATTTTCCCATTCAAATACTGAGCGGTAATGGTGTTGGATTTCAAGGTTTCGGCTGGCGTTCCAATGCTAATAATTTCACCACCATATTTTCCTGCTTTGGGACCAATATCAATAACATAATCGGCACGTTCGATCATATCTTTGTCATGTTCGACCACGATAACCGAGTTGCCAATATCACGCAATTGCTCCAAAGAATGAATCAATTTATCGTTGTCTCTTTGGTGCAAACCAATACTAGGTTCGTCTAAAATATACAAAACTCCGACCAGTTGCGACCCAATTTGAGTTGCCAATCTTATTCGTTGTGCTTCGCCACCCGAAAGTGATTTTGAACTTCGGCTTAAAGCCAAATAATCCAAGCCCACATTCATCAAAAACGCCAGTCTATCTCTAATTTCTTTGATTACTTCACTCGCGATGGTTTTTTGTTTTTCGGATAAATGACTTTCTAATTCCAGAAACCAAGCCGTCACGTCAGAAATATCCATGGCACATAATTCTGTGATGTTTTTTTCGTTGATTTTAAAAAATTGAGCTTCCTTTTTCAGTCGAGAACCCTCACAATCAGGACAATTTATTTCGTCCATAAAGTCTTTTGCCCAGCGTTTGATGGAAGCCGAATTACTCTCATCAAATTGATTTTTAATAAAATGCGAAATGCCTTCAAATTCAATTTTGTATTCTTTGGTAACGCCAAGCACTTTCGATTCGACAGCAAATTTTTCTTTACCGCCGTTCAAAATCATTTCCATTGCTTCTTCCGAAATGGTTTCTACCGCATCGGTCAATTTAAAACCAAATTTTTCGCCAATGATTTCTAATTGTTTAAAAATCCAACTGCTTTTGTATTCACCCAAAGGCGCAAAACCACCCGATTTTATGGATAATTTCGGGTTGGGAATAATCTTTTTGAGGTTGATTTCGTTTACTGTTCCCAGTCCTTTACAATGGTCGCAAGCGCCTTTGGGCGAGTTGAACGAAAACAAATTGGGTTCGGGGTTTTGATAGGAAATGCCGGTGGTGGGACACATTAAATTCCGACTAAAAAATCGAACGGCATTGGAGTCTTGATCTAAAACCATCAGTACATTTTCGCCTTGACTCATGGCAACATTAATGCTTTCGGACAATCGTTTCATAGTAGCTTCGTCAGCTCCTCCTTCGTGGGCGGGGGGGGATATTTCCATTCTATCAACAACAATTTCGATGTCGTGGGTTTTGTACCGATCGAGTTTCATTCCTGTCGTGATGTCCTTTATTTCGTCATTAATTCGAACTTTCAAAAAACCTTGTTTCGCAATTTGTTGAAATAATTCGGCATAATGTCCTTTTCTAGCCCGAATAATTGGCGCTAGAATATTGATTCGCTTACCCGAAAAATCTTGAATAATCAAATCTCGGATTTGCTCATCAGAATATGAAACCATTTTTTCGCCCGTGTTGTAACTGTAAGCATCGGCGGCACGTGCATAGAGCAAACGCAAAAAATCATAAATTTCGGTAATGGTTCCCACAGTCGAGCGAGGACTTTTGCTAGTGGTTTTTTGCTCAATGGCGATTACTGGAGAAAGTCCGTCAATTTTATCCACATCCGGACGCTCCAAACCGCCTAAAAATTGTCGAGCATAAGCCGAAAAAGTTTCTACATAGCGGCGTTGCCCTTCGGCATAAATCGTGTCGAAAGCCAAAGAAGACTTTCCAGAACCCGAAAGTCCTGTAATCACTACTAATTTTTCACGGGGAATGGTAACGTCTATATTTTTTAGATTGTGTACTCGCGCACCCAATACTTCAATGGTATTCTCGTTTTCTAGCATAGAATTTTAGCAAAAAAACAAAGGTATCATTTTGATTTATTCTTTTGATACAACAGTTTGGAAGTTTGTGTTAAAATGTTGTTACAAATACTTAATGTAATTCCAAAAAATTACTAAGGAGATTGCTGTTTAAAATTGTAAAGTCTTAGTTTTCCTCTACTTTCTTAATTACTTTCCGGGCTACTTCGATTTTAAATTTCTTGCCTTTCATTTTTTCGTCGCGGATGTTGACTAGCAAGTCCTTCACTTTATTGTATTTCACGGCAGCAAACGAAATAAAATCTTTTACTTCGATGAGTCCTAAATCGCCTTTCTCCAATTTTCCTTTTTGCGAAAAGAAGCCAACAATATCAATTTTATTCAATTTATTTTTCTTACCGCCACTGATATAAACGGTTTGGAATTCAGGTGGTTTGGGCAAAGTATTGTTGTTGTCCACTTTCAAAACAGACATCGAATAATCAATGTAATCTAGTTCTTTTTCGCTTTCGTGCGTGATGATATAAGCCGTTCCGGAGGCTTGCATTCTTGCTGTTCGTCCGTTTCGGTGTGTAAATTCGTCTTCTTTTAAAGGCAAATGATAATGAATTACATGCTTAATTTCGGGAATATCGAGTCCTCGTGCTGCCAAATCGGTGGTAATTAAATAACTAACGCTTCCGTTTCGGAATTGGATTAAGGCTCGTTCTCGTTCTTCTTGATCCATTCCTCCATGATAATAGGTGGCGTAAATTCCTTTTTCGTTCAAGGTATCGCTAATTCGTTCGGCGGCGTCCCGATGATTACAAAAAACAATCGCCGATTGCGATTTTAAGGAACATATCAGATTGAATAAACTACCCATTTTGTCTTTTGCCGACGAAACAATCATTTTCAAACCCAAATTGGTTTCTTCTTCTTGATTTGGAATAAAATC
>CAMAWK010000036.1 GCA_945861915.1 Flavobacterium psychrophilum
AAAATGGAAGAAAAAAAATTAGATCTCAATTCGATTATAGGTTTCATATTAATTTTTGGAATATTAATTTGGATTATGTACCAAAATCAGCCTTCGGAAGCGACTATTGCTGCTGCGAAAGCCAAAAAAGAACAACTTGCAAAAGCCGATAAAGCAACTAAAGTTGTTGAAAATCAAACAATAAAATCTCCAGGAGTTCTTGTTGCTGGCGATTCTACCCAACTAGCTCAATATCAAAAAACATTAGGTAATTTTGCTTACTCGGCAACTCTTCCATCGGCAAAAGATACTTTTACGACTATCGAAAATGAAGTTGTAAAATTAAAAATAGCCAATAAAGGCGGGTATATTGCCGAAGCTACCTTGAAAAATTTTGAAAAAATAAAGAAAGGTTCAGGTGAATTAGTAGCCTTAATTAAAGACAATAATGCCAATTTGAATATTCAATTTCAAACAGCAGACAACAGAACTCTTAATACTAAAGACCTGTATTTTGAACCAACTATTACAAAAAATGGTGCCGATCAAATACTATCGATGAAATTGAAATCGGGAGTCAATGCGTTTTTAGAATACAAATATGTGCTGAAACCGAATCAGTACATGATTGATTTTGACCTTCGTTCACAAGGATTGAATAGAGTGTTAAACACTAGTAAACCCTTGAATTTAGAATGGAATTTGAAATCGACACGAAATGAGAAAAGTGTTACTTATGAAAATCGATATACAGAAGTGTATTTTGAATATGAAGATGGAAAAACGGATTATGTTGGGCAAGGAGAAAACAAAGAAGAAAATCCTGTAAAGGTTAATTATATTGCTTTTAAACAGCATTTCTTTACTTCAATATTATCCACTAAAACTCCTTTTGAAGCATCAAAGTTACAATCGAATAATTTGGTGGTAGACGAAACGAAAGATACAATTTATACCAAACAATTTAAGGCTAGTATTCCTTTGGCATTTAGTAACGGGGAAATTGATTATAAAATGAATTGGTATTTAGGGCCATCAGATTATAAAATATTGAAGTCGTATGATAAAAATTTCGAAAAAGTAATTCCTTTAGGTTGGGGAATTTTTGGGTGGATTAATAAATTTATTTTTATTCCCTTATTTGGTTTTTTAAGTTCTTTTATTTCTTACGGAATTGCCATTATTATTTTTACTATTTTGATAAAAATTGCGATGTCGCCTATTACTTATAAGTCGTTTTTGTCACAAGCAAAGATGAAAGTTTTGCGTCCTGAAATAAATGAATTGGGAGAAAAATTCAAAAAAGACCCAATGAAAAAACAACAGGAAACAATGAAATTGTATAACAAAGCCGGAGTAAATCCAATGGCAGGATGTATTCCTGCCTTGATTCAAATTCCGTTTATGTATGCATCTTTTCAGTTTTTTCCATCGGCATTCGAATTACGACAAAAGGGATTTTTGTGGGCAGATGATTTATCTTCGTTTGACCAAATTTTCAAATTGCCTTTTCATATTCCTTTGTATGGAGATCATGTTAGTTTGTTTCCAATACTTGCCTCGATTGCTATTTTCTTTTATATGAAAATGACATCTGGAGATCAGCAAATGGCGGCACCACAACAAGAAGGAATGCCCGATATGGCTAAGATGATGAAGATTATGATTTATCTTTCACCCATCATGATGTTGATATTCTTTAATAGTTACGGTGCAGGTTTGAGTTTGTATAATTTTATATCCAACTTGATTACAATCGGAATTATGTTTGTCATTAAAAACTACATCGTTGATAGTGATAAAATACATGCTAAAATTCAAGAAAACAAACTGAAAGAGCCCAAGAAACAAAGCAAGTTTCAACAACGTTTGCAGGAAGCAATGGAACAAGCAGAGGCTCAAAAAGCGAAGAATAAAAAGTAATTTTTTTTGTATATCACATAAAAAAGGCTTCCTACTAGGAAGCCTTTTTTACTTTTAATGATTTTATAATAATTAATTATTACTGCTAATTAATTTAGGCAAAAGAACTTTATCTAAAACATGAATAACACCATTTGAACATTGAACATCTAAAGGAGTAACATTCGAAGTTCTTTTGTTTACATCAGTAATTTTTGCTCCATTAGATAATGATAGGGTGAAATTTTGTTTTTCAAGAGTAGGATACAAACCTTCTTTTAAAGTATTTGCCGAAAGATTTCCATTTAAAACATGGTATTGTAAAACTTTAGTAAGATTAGAAGAAGATACACCAGCGATTCCTCCTGGAGCCAGTTCTGTATTTAAATTGGTAAATGCAGTATTAGTAGGCGCAAACACAGTGTAAGGATTAGTTCCAGAAAGAATACTCACAAAATCTGGTTGACCAGTAGATGTTAATGCTCCAACTAAAGAACTAAAGTTTTTGTTTGCTGTAGCATGTGTTACGATTGTTGGTAAGTTTATAACTTTGTCAACTACATGTATAACTCCATTAGATGCTATTATATTAGCAGTTTCTACTTTTGATACTCCATTCAAAGTAATTTCATTCAAAGAAACACCCGGAGTTGTATTAATACTTACATACATACTCATTGTGTTTGAACCACTAACTGAATTTTTAGCTAATGTCTTTACATATCCAGTTGTTAATGAAGTCGATTGGATTGTACCGCTTATTACGTGATTTAGTAAAATTTGTGTCAAAACCGATTTAGGAACCTCACTGATTGTTTCATAAGGTGTAGTTCTAAGGAATTTTACAAATGCTTCGTCAGTTGGAGCAAATACAGTAAAACTTCCAGAACCTTGTAATGTGCTAGCGAGACCAGTTGCATTAAGGGCTTCAACTAAAATATCGAAATCACGACTTGAAGATGCAACACCTGTTATAGAATCGTCTGTTACTCTTGGTTCCCCTTCATCACAAGCGGTGAAGAATGTTGCAAAAGTAACGAGCAATAATCCTTTCATTAAAATTGATTTGAATTTCATGAGTTTTGTTTTTTATGAGTTAAAAATATTTCCAAATATATTTAATAAATATTTCAAATGGAATTATTAAATGAAATCTTTCTTAATTTTTTTGATTTAGTAAGTTGGTTAATCAGAATTCCTGAAAAAATAGTATGATTTAGAATAAATGGGTTCAATTTCTATATGTTAAGCTTCGAATCAGTTAATTTTGAATGAATCAATTTTTGTATGTTTGTGTTAATTAAATAAAAACATATTCTGCATTTTTGCGTTATTAAATTGAATCATTTTTCTACTTTTTTTATGAAAACTAAATTGCTTTTTATTGTCTTTTCATTTACTTCTGTCTTAGTGTTTTCACAATCTAGTTTTAATCAATTAGACGAAAAAGGCAAAAAGCATGGACTTTGGAAAGGGGTGTATGAGGAATCTAAAAGACCTAGATATGAAGGTACTTTTTCTCACGGAAAAGAAATTGGATTATTTACATTTTTCGACGATACAAAATCTAAAACAATTATTGCTACTAGAGAGTTTAATACTACTGATAATTCAGCATATACTATTTTTTATGACAAAAATAAAAATAAAGTAAGCGAAGGCAAAGTAATCAACAAATTGTATGAAGGCGAATGGAAGAATTATCATAAAGCGTCAAAATCTGTGATGACGATTGAGAATTATAAAAACGGAAAATTAGAAGGTTTGAGAACTGTCTTTTATCCTGATGGGAAAATTGCTGAAGTAACAAACTATAAGAATAATACTAAGGACGGATTGTGTAAGATAGTTGCACAAAATGGAATTATGATAGAAGAAACATTTTATAAAAATAATATTTACAACGGACTCGCTATATTCAGAGATGTTGCAGGTAATATTGTTTCAAAAGGGAACTTTGTAAATGGTAAAAAGTCTGGAATTTGGCAGTTTTACGAAAACGGAAAATTGTTAAAAGAAACCAATATGAGTTATCCAGAACGAAAATCGAAAACAAAATAGTATATCCAAATCTTTCGGCAAAACTGTTAGTAATCTTTGTAACTTTGTCGACCATAAAATTGGAATCAATAATAATGAAACGAGTAGTTGTTGGTCTTTCGGGCGGTGTAGATTCGAGTGTTGCAGCTTATTTGTTGCAACAGCAAGGCTATGAAGTTATTGGCTTGTTTATGAAAAATTGGCACGATGATTCTGTAACTATTTCTAATGAATGTCCATGGTTAGAAGACAGTAATGATGCTTTACTAGTTGCCGAAAAATTGGGAATTCCGTTTCAAACGGTTGATTTAAGCGAAGCTTACAAAGAAAAAATCGTTGACTATATGTTCAACGAATACGAAAAAGGACGCACTCCAAATCCAGATGTTCTTTGTAATCGTGAGATAAAATTTGATGTTTTTATGAAAATTGCTCTCCGTCTCGGAGCCGATTTTGTAGCTACAGGACATTATTGTAGAAAAGGAGAAATTGAAGTGGGAGGTGAGGCAGTTTATCAACTTCTGGCGGGTGTGGATAACAATAAAGATCAATCTTATTTTCTTTGTCAATTATCTCAAGAGCAATTAGCAAAATCACTTTTCCCTATCGGAGAATTAACTAAACCAGAAGTTAGAGAAATCGCAACACAACTGGATTTGGTTACAGCCGAAAAAAGAGATTCCCAAGGGTTGTGTTTTATTGGAAAAGTAAGATTGCCAGAATTTTTACAGCAAAAATTACAACCCAAAGAGGGATTGATTATTCAAATTGATAAAGACGATGCTATTTACAATTCGACCAATGAACCTTCACTTTCTTTAGAAGAAGAGTTGGTTTTTAAATCAAAGAAGACAGCATACAATACGTCAATGGGGAAAGTAGTGGGCAAACATCAAGGAGCACATTATTTTACTATCGGACAACGAAAAGGGTTAAATGTGGGTGGAACCACGGAGCCTTTGTTTATCATTTCGACCAATGTTGAAACCAACACTATTTATACAGGATTAGGGAGTAATCATCCTGGACTATTTAAAAGTGCTTTGTTTATTGAAAAATCCGAAGTACATTGGGTTCGGAAAGATTTAAGTTTGACTAACGGAGAATCTGTGCAAGTTATGGCAAGAATTCGTTACCGTCAAGCTTTGCAAAAAGCAACTTTGTATCAATTTGAAAATGGAATGTATGTGACTTTCGAAGAACCGCAATCGGCTATAACCGAAGGTCAATTTGTAGCTTGGTATTCAAATGATGAGCTAGTGGGTTCGGGAGTTATATCTTAAAAATACTTTTAGTATGAAAAAAAGTTTATTTATTCTTTTTCTGTTTGTTTACGGAATTACTTTTTCTCAAGTTGAAGATGCTTGGGTGTATTTTAAAGACAAACCAAATTCTGAAACTTATTTAAATAATCCAACGTCAATGCTTACTCAGAGAGCGATTGATAGAAGAGTCACTCAGAATATTCCGTTAGACATTTTAGATGTTCCTATTTTTCAATCTTATATAGACCAAGTAACTGTTTCAACAGGAATTGCTGTAAAGGCTAAGTCTAAATGGCTTAATTGTTTGCATGTTAGAGGTTCAAAAATGAATATTGATTTGCTGAAAATATTCTCTTTTGTTGATCGAGTTGATTTTGCAAATCAATCATTTAATGTTGCCAAATTATCTTCAAATAAAAAAATAAGTAATCAAACAACACCTAAAACAAACAAAATTTTTGAGTCTAAAGTGAATTTTGATTATGGAAATTCTTTTAACCAAATTCAAATGCTAAACGGTCATTTGTTGCATCAATTGAATTATACTGGAACTGGAAAAATTATTGCCGTTTTAGATTCTGGTTTTCTTGGAGTAAATACAGCTCAACCTTTTCAAAGATTGTTTACAAATGGATTGATTTTGGGTGGCTATAATTATGTAAATAAGAGCACTAATTTTTACACAGGTGATTCTCATGGAACATTTGTTCTTTCTTTTATGGGCGGTTACAAAGAAGGACAGTTAATAGGAACTGCGCCAGATGCCAGTTATTATTTATTTATTACCGAAGACGTTGCTTCAGAAAATCCAGTTGAAGAGTCGAATTGGGTCGAAGCAGCAGAGGAGGCCGATCGATTGGGTGTAGATATTATTACATCTTCCCTTGGTTATTTTGGATTTGATAATCCAAACTATAGTCATACCTATTCTGATATGACGGGTAATTCTAATTTTGCATCAAAAGGCGCCAATATTGCTTTTAATAAAGGGATAGTAGTTGTGGCGAGTGCTGGAAATGAAGGGGCAAGCACTACAGAAAAACATATTGGCACTCCAGCTGAAGCACTAAATGTAATCGCTGTTGGAGCTGTAAATTCAGTTGAAACGTATGCTAGTTTTAGTTCTATTGGTCCTAGTTTCGATAATAGAGTTAAACCAGATGTGGTGGCGCAAGGACAAAATCCTTATTTTTCAGATACATCAGGAAATATTGTTAATTCTAGTAGTGGCACTTCTTTTTCCTGTCCAATTACTGCAGGTATGATTGCTTGTTTGTGGCAAGCTTTACCAACTAAAACAAGCCAAGAATTGAAACAATTAATTATCCAATCGTCAGATAAATTTTCGAATCCAACCAATCAATTAGGCTACGGAATTCCTGATTTTAATTTGGCTTTGTCTAATGGATTGTCTACCACTTCTTACTCAGAATTTGATTATTTTATTTATCCAAACCCAACAAATGAAACCATTACTTTTACTTTACCTCAAACTTCAAAATCTGGATTAATTGCTATTTTTACTGCTTTAGGTCAAACTGTTTTAGAAAATGAAATTTCATATCAAACACCCACTGTTTCATTAAAACCGTTAGCAAAAGGGATTTATTTTTATAAAATAAAAATGGATGGATTTTTCAAGACAGGTAAAATTATAAAGCAGTAATTTTTATTACTTTTGAAAACCTTTTTAATTTATAAATAATGGCTAACATCAAATTATTAATTGTTTTAGTACTACTTCTTTTTGGTTTTCAAGAATCGTATAGCCAAACTTATAATTTCACTACTTCTGGATTTAGCGTTTTAGAAAAAAATCAAAAAGGGAAATGGGGGAATTGGACCGATTTAGAACTAGTAAATATTGTAGTCAAATTAGATACTAATAAAAACAGAGTATTAATTTATTCTGAAGCGATTCAGGTTTTTGAAATTATTGATTATTTGCCATTCGAAGAAGGAGAAACCGACGATAAACACACCTTTATTTGTATTGACAATTTAGGAGAACAATGTACTTTATCGATACTTGTTAGAAAAAAACAAAATAATCGAAAGCAACTTTATATAAATTATGACAATCGAATAATTGTTTATAATATTTCAAATTTTAATTCATAAAATGCTTTGATGAGAAATTCATACTTACTTTTAATTCTATTCTTAAATCTTTCAATTCAAGCACAGCAAAGACCAAAATTAGTGGTAGGAATTGTAGTGGATCAAATGAAAATGGAATATTTATATCGTTTTTCAGATGATTTTTATACAAACGGTTTCAAGCGATTGATGAATGATGGGTTTACATTTCATAATATGCATTATAATTACATGCCCACTTATACTGGACCTGGACACGCATCAATATATGCTGGAACTACACCAATGTCTCACGGAATTGTAGCCAATGAATGGTTTAACAAGGCTTTAGGAACTGAAATGTACTGTACAGAAGACGTTTCAGTAAAAACAATTGGAGACGGTACAAAAAACGAAGGAGAAATGTCGCCAAAAAACCTGCAAACTTCAACAATTACGGATGAATTGCGTTTGGCTACTAATTTTCAGGGGAAAGTGATTGGGATGAGTCTCAAAGATAGAGGTGCTATTTTACCTGCAGGACATTTTGCGAATTGGGCATTTTGGCTAAGTAAAACAGGTTCTTATATTTCGAGCAACTTTTATGGGGAAAAATTACCCGATTGGGTAACAGAATTTAATCAAGAAAAAGGCTTTTTATCTTATCTTTCAAAAGGCTGGGATTTGTATAAACCCGCTTCAATTTATAATGAAAGTATTTCGGATGATAATCGATTTGAAGGAAAATTAAATGATGTTAAATCTACATTTCCGTATGATTTAAAAACTATTTATGCAAAAAATCAAGCCGAAATGATTCGTGAAACACCTTTTGGAAATGATTTCTTAGCCGATTTTGCTATTAGAACAATCGAAAAAGAAGAATTGGGTAAAGATTCAACTACCGATTTTCTAACAGTTAGTTTTTCGTCAACCGATTATGTAGGTCATATTTTTGGTCCGCGTTCCATAGAATTGCAAGACACTTATTTACGACTGGATCAAACTATTGCTGATTTTTTGATTTATTTGGATAAAACCGTTGGTAAAGATAATTATCTTGTTTTTTTGACTGCCGATCATGGTGGCGCGGAAAATGCAAATCATTTAAATGAAAACAGATATGATGTTAAAAACATTCAACCAAAAGAAATTCGAAAAGTTTTAAAAGAATATTCTTTGGCTACTTTTGGGGAAGATTTGGTGTTGAATTATTCTAATTTTAATTTGTATTTTGATAAAGAAAAGATAAAGTCTAAAGGCTTGGAATTAAATAAAGTAAAACAGTCTTTCAAACTTTTTTTGATGACTCAAGAACAAGTTAAAAGTGCTTACACCGAAGAAGAAATTTTAAGCTCCAACGGTCAAGATTATTTTTTAAATTGTATTGCTAAAGGTTTTGATCCAAAACAAAATGGCGAAATAGTAATTCTGGACAAACCCGGTTTTATTCAATATGGAGCAACTGGAACTTCACACGGAACGCCATACAGTTATGACACGCATGTTCCATTACTATTTTATGGATGGAACATCAAGAAAGGGGAGGAGTTTGACAAAAAAGTAATTACTCAAATTGCACCAACACTTTCACAATTATTGAAAATTCCTTTTACAAACGGAACAGAAGCAGAAGTTTTGGAGGAAGTTTTGAGATAGTTGATTTAAATTTTGTTGTGGTACATGGCTTTCACAATTCCATCCGAAAGACCTATTTTTGGTACATAAATACTTCCTGCGCCACTCCATTTCATAGCATTTATATAAATTTTTAATGCTGGAATGATAACATCCGCACGATCTGGATTCAAAGCTAATTCAAAAATTCTTTGTTCATAAGTTAAAGAATTTAGAAATGAATATTGCGAATTTAAATATAAAAATGATAAGGGTTTGTCTTGCATTTTTCCTGACATTTTAAATATTTTATTAATATTTCCGCCAGAACCTACAAGAATTATATCGTCATATTCATTGGTTTTTTCTTTAATCCAGTTTTCCATTTCTTGCCATAAAGAATGGGTTACTTTCTCATTCAACAATCGAACTGTTCCAGCTTTGAATGATTTTGACACTATTAATTTTCCATTTGAAAACAAAGAAAATTCGGTGCTTCCACCTCCAACATCAACATACAGATAGGTTTTGTCAGATTTTAAAAGATGGTGTAAATCGGTAGAAGCTATAATTAAAGCTTCTTTTTTTCCGTCAATTACTTCTATTTTAATTTTAGTTTCTTTTTTAATAATATCAATTACTTCTAGCGCATTGTTGGCTTCTCTCATCGCTGAGGTGGCAAATGCCATGTGTTTTTCGACTTTATGTACTTTCATTAAAAGTCGAAAGGCGTTCATGGCATCAATCATTCTTGAAATATTTTCATCTGAAATTTCACCAACAGTAAATGAGTCTTGTCCTAAACGAATAGGAACACGAACTAGGGAACTTTTATTAAATTGGGTTTCTTTGCCTTCTTGCTCAACAATATTTGCAATTAATAGGCGCATTCCATTGGATCCAATGTCTATGGCAGCATATTTTTTTAAAGTAAGCTTGAGGTTATTGTTTGAATTATTCAATTAGTATTTTGGATTTTATGTTTAGATTTCAACTCTGTATCTAATGATTTTTACTATTAACTTAGGTTTGCATCTTGAATTGAATCTAGTTTGTTTTTATAATAATTATACGTTTCTATTTGAGCTCTAAAAACAACTTCTCCGTTTTTTCGAATTCTATATTTATTGTCTAGTTTTTCTGAGTGGAAACGTGCTTTTACATTCCCTTTCCATCCAATTTCGAAATTATCTATTAATTCTTTTTTAATATCAGAATCATAGATAGGGCAAGTTACTTCGACTCTTCCGTCTAGATTTCGTGTCATAAAATCGGCAGAGGAAATAAAAACCATTGGGTCGTTATTATTGCAAAAAATGAAAACTCTAGAATGTTCAAGGAAATTATCTACAATGCTAATAGCCTCAATATTTTCGCTCATTCCAGCAATTCCGGGTATTAAGGAACAAATACCTCTGATTTGTAATTTAATTTTGACACCAGCATTACTGGCGTCATATAATTTGTCAATCATTTCAGTATCTGACAAACTGTTCATTTTAAGGTTGATGTAGGCCGGGTTTCCAGCCGAAGCTTGGGCGATTTCCTTGTCAATTAATTTACATATTCTGGAACGAGTATAATGTGGCGAGACTATTAAATGCTTGTATCTGTGAAGTCTGTAGTTGACTTGTAAAAAATCAAACACTTTAGACATATCTTTCAAAATTTGCTGATGACTTGTTAGCAAAGTTACATCAGTGTAAATTTTGGAAGTTGATTCATTGAAATTTCCTGTCGAAATAAATCCGTAGCGTTTTAATTTACCTAATTCGATTCGTTCAACTAAACAAATTTTAGAATGAACTTTCAACCCTTTAATTCCAAAAATCAATTCAATGCCTTCAGTTTGCATTTGTTCCGCATACATGATATTACTGGCTTCGTCAAAACGAGCCTGTAGTTCAATCTCAACGGTTACTTTTTTACCGTTTTTAGCTGCGTTTATTAGTGAACTAATGATTTGAGAATTTTTTGCTAATCGATACAACGTTATTTTTATAGTAGTAACTTTTGGGTCAAGTGCCACTTCACGTAAAAATTTAATCAAGTAGGAAAAAGATTGGTATGGAGCAGAAATGAGATAATCTTTTTTTGCAATTTTATTCAGGATACTGCCGTCTAACGAAAGTCCGGGCACTGGTAAAGGCTTTTTCTGTTGATACAATAAATCATATCTCCCCAGATTTGGAAAACTCATATAATCGCGACGATTGTGGTATCTTCCCCCAGGAATGATACTGTCAGTAGCTTCAATACCCATTTGCGCCAATAAAAAGTGTAGGGTATCTTTTCCGATTTTGCTGTCATAGACAAATCGAACAGGTTCTCCAATTCTTCTATCTTTTACCGAAGTTGCAATTTTTTGAAGCATACTTTTGCTCATGTCGCTATCAATATCTAGCTGTGCGTCACGAGTTATTTTAATCATGTGGGCTGCAATACTTTCGTAATCAAAAATATTAAAAATGCTACTCAAATTATATCGAACTACATCGTCGAGTAGCATGATGTATTGTTTTTCATTCTCGGTAGGTAGTTCAACTATTCTATTGATGTTTTTTGGCATTTCAATAATTGCGTAACGAACTTCTGGTTTTGGTTTCAACAACCCCAACAATTTTGACTTTTGATCGGTTTTCATAACCAATTTTACAGCTAAATAGCCCATGGTGTCTTTTAGCAAAGGAAATTCTGCTAAATCATTTAGTATAATAGTTACTAATTCTGGACTTACTTTTTGGATGAAAAAATCTTTAACGAATTGCGCTTGTTCAACCGATAAATTAGATTCATCAACAATAAAAACGTTTTGTTTTTCGAGTTGTTTTTCAATAATAGAAAGTATTTTTAAACTATCTGCTTGTTGCTTGATTACAATTGCAGTAATTTCTTTAAGTAGTTTTGTGGCAGTAATACCACCTAGTATTTCTTCACCTGTGTCACTTGATAAACTTAATCTTCTGATGGCAGCAAATCGAACTCTGAAAAATTCATCTAAATTATTAGAAAAAATACCTAAAAAACGAAATCTATCAAGTAAAGGAACGGTTTCATCTGCAGCTTCTTGAAGTACTCTTTCGTTGAAATTTAACCAACTTTTTTCTCGGTCTAAGTATCTGTAATTGTTCACGATTATTTATTTTAAGTTTTTAGGGAATAGGGTTTTTATTGTTTTTCCTTTTTTTATCTCTGCCCAATTATCAATTTCAAATTCTATTGAAACCAAGCCAGAAGTAGGAACATGACCTACGAATATGTTGCCAAATTTATTAACAAAATTGCTAATAGCCTCATTGTGTCCAAAAAGAATTAATGTATCGCAATCATTAGAACAGGTTTTTATTATTTTTTCTAATTCTTGCTCATCAAAAGTATAGAGTTCTTGCTTGAAAATTATTTCATTGGTTGGGAAATCAATGTTTTTTGCAAAAATCATAGCCGTTTCAGAAGCTCTTTTGGCAGAACTACTCCAAATTATAAAATGATTTGGTAATATTGAAATAGATTTTCTCGCAATATGGCTAATATCGTCGATTCCTCTTGGTATTAAAGGTCTTTCAAAATCAGAGTTAAATGATTCCCAACTTGATTTTCCGTGTCTTATCAATAGTAAATTTTTCATTTTTATGGATAAATTGATTTATTTATTAGACTCTTGATTTCTTACAAAGATACAATCATATATTTTTTATTGAATTTATTTAACAAATCAATTTAGTAGTTTTTTTACTTATCGAAATCAAATATTTATTGTAGTATTAAACTTTAAAAATAATAAAAAAATGCATTTTATCTATTTTTTTTGCACTTAATCGGTATTTTTATTTGTTTTATAAAAAATTTAAAAGTAGGTTTGATTCTGTAAATTATGAATAAACAAGATTTATTAACAAAAAATTAGAAATTGATGAACATTAAATTTGTGAATTATACATCAAATGCCATTATTTTTAATCGATTAAGTGCAAGATGTTCATTAAAATTAGCCTTTCAACGAGTTTTTATGCTAGTTATAGGAAATATTAGGCAGTTTTTAACTTTCAATCATAAATTTGACCATTGTAATTTAAACCCCAAAGTCAAAAAAATTAAATTAAAATTTGATTGTATGAAAACAAACATTACTATCTCAAAAAAAATACTTGCGTTATTACTATTTAGTCTTCTAAATATTTCGTTTATGTATGGGCAAGCATTTCCTCCAGCCAATACATCATGCACTTCTAAAGATTTAGAAGTTGTTGCGGCAAATTTTTCTGGAGGAGATTTGTGTAATAGTTGTGAAACAACAACTTCAATAACCAGAACTTTAGTTTTGTCCATTAAAAACACTACTGGTTCAACTAGAACTTCTTTTGCCTTTTGGGGAAATTTAGAAATTTATAGTGGTACTACTGGCTTGCTAGTATCTTCAACTGTAAGAACGGGTTGTGGTGGACCTGTACCACCTCAGAGTATTTCAAATCCTTTTACTTCATTAAATTTTGGAAATGTTACATACAATTGTGGTGATATTGTAAAAATATCGAATATTTGGTTAGCTTGGACATCGGCTAGTAATAACGAAACTTGTCCTTTAAATCCAAATGATATTTCTCCAAAATGTGGAAAAATACCGTCAATTACAGTAAATGGAGGTGTAAATGGAGAGTTTGTTTTAACTGAATCACAATGTAGTTCAGCTACAGGTTCAATAAATTTAACTCCTTCAGGCGGAACCGCTCCTTATACATATTTATGGACTGCCTCTTCAGGAGGATCTATCCCATCTGGACAGTCAACTAGTCAAGATTTAACTAATTTATTGCCTGGAACCTATACTGTGCAAATAAAAGATGTAAATAATTGTATCACAACAAAAACAAGAACAATAACTTCTACAACTGCTCCTGTTGCTTCTTTTGCATTAGTGAGTAATATTACTGTGCCTTGTGGTTCGGCTACAACTAGTTCTTTAAGTTATACTAATGGTGGAGTTGGAGCTTGTTTAATAAGTGGTTCGGTAATTTCAACCCTAAGTAGTCAAACCCCTTCTGGTGTTTGTGGAGGCACAATCACGGAATCATGGACTTTTACGGATTCATTCGGTAGAACAATAAATACTTCTAGAATCATCACAGTAAGTCCAGCTGCCTTGCCAACAATGACAGCCCCAGCGGCTATCGAAGTTGCTTGTGGTGCATTACCAGCAGCAAGTACGATTTCATTTAGCAATGGATTATCAGGAGGATGTTTAGTAAGTGGAACGTCAAACGCTTCAACATTTACAGCTACTCCTAA
>CAMAWK010000037.1 GCA_945861915.1 Flavobacterium psychrophilum
AAATATGATTTTTCTTTGAAGCCAAAAACTCCAGCAAATAATGAATTTGGAAACGTTTTGATGTGAGTATTATAAGGTTTTACCGCTTCGTTAAAACGAGTTCTAGCAGTCAAAATTTGATTTTCGGTACTTGCTAATTCGTCTTGTAATTTTAAAAAATTAGCATTTGCTTTCAATTCTGGATAAGCCTCAACAGATACTAATAATCTTGACAACGAACTGCTTACTCCACTTTGGGCTTTATTGAATTCGGCTAATTGTTCAGCAGTAATATTTGTTGGATCAATATTTACTGATGTAGCTTTGGCTCTAGCTTCAATAACTGCTGTCAAAGTACTTTTTTCAAAGTCTGCAGCCCCTTTTACTGTGTTTACAAGGTTACCTATAAGATCATTTCTTCTTTGATACGAAGTTTGCACATCGCCCCAAGTTTGTTCGACTGTTTGACCCAAAGTTACTGCGTTGTTATTAATTCCTTTAACCCAGCCGTACAAGCTAAAAATTACAACTGCTCCGATAATCCAAGGTAAAAATTTTTTAAAATCCATTTTTGTTTAATTTAAAGTTTAGTGTTTATTTTTTGTTTATTTATCTTTCCTTTTAGAGATTAGAGACTTCAAAGTTCATTTTTGATAGTAACTAATTGTTCTTTTATGCCTTCTAATTTAATGATGATTTCAAATTTATCCATCGTTTTCTTTTGTCCTTCTTTCAAATGCGTTCTCGCCCCTTCGAGTGTAAATCCTCTTTCTTTCACCAAATGATAAATTAATTTTAGATTTTTTACATCTTCTGGAGTAAACATTCGATTTCCCTTGGCGTTCTTCTTGGGTTTTAAAATATCGAATTCACTATCCCAAAAACGAATAAGAGAAGTGTTTACATCAAAAGCTTTGGCTAATTCGCCAATGCTGTAGTATCTTTTGTCAGGTTGTAATTCTATATGCATTAGTCTAATGATTGATTTTCTTGATTTGCTAATTGTGAAATGGCAACATATTCAACTGCTGAAATGTTTCCGTAATAAAAATTAAGTGGGTTTACAGCATTTCCGTTTTTGTGAACTTCATAATGCAAATGAGGTGCTTCGGATCTTCCAGTACTTCCTACGAATCCAATAATATCTCCTCTTTTTACCCTTTGCCCCGCTCTGCATTTGTATTTGCTCAAATGCCCGTATAAAGTTTCATAGCCAAAACCGTGTTTTATTACTACATGATTTCCATAACCCGAAACTGTATTGTCCGCTTTTGACACCACTCCGTCCCCTGTAGCAAAAATAGGTGTTCCTTTTTTTGCTGTAAAATCCATTCCTTCGTGCATTTTTCTTGCTTTCGTAAAAGGATCCGTTCTATACCCAAATCCTGACGCCATTCGTTTCAAATTTTCATTTCGAACAGGCTGAATAGCAGGAATGGCTGATAATAATTTGTCTTTTTCTTTAGCCAATTTCAAAATATAATCCAGCGATTTTGATTGTATGGCTAATTCTTTACTTATTAAATCTATTCTTTTTGTGGTATTCAAAACCAATTTAGAATTGTCATATCCTTCTAATTCTTTGTACCGATTCATTCCCGAAAAACCTGATTTTCTATCTTTTTCTGAAATAGCCGATGTATTAAAATAAACTCGGTACAAATTATCATCTCTATCTTGAATCGCTGCCATTACATTATCAATTTGATCCATTCTTTTGTTCAAAACGGAATAATGTAATTTCAAATTTTCAATTTCACGCGCTTGTGCTTTGTCTTTTGGAGTTTCAAAATAAGGTGTACTTAACAAAACCATAAAAGTTAAAAACCCAAACAATGCCGATGCCAACAAAAACAATACTACAACTACAAATTTCTTTCGCTTTTTTGTTACTATTTTTCGATAGGCTAGATTTTCGGAATCGTAATAATATTTTACTTTCGACATATTTTAAAATACCCTATTTTTGCACACTGAAAAATGTTAGACGAACAAATTTAATAAATGTTTCAGTTCTTACGGACTTTTTTTAACAATATATTATACTGATTTGGCAAACAAAAGGGGCATCCAAATAAAATTACCGAATATCACAAGCAAATGACATCACAAGAAATACGCAAACACTATCTCGATTTTTTTGAAAGCAAAGGACACTTGATTGTTCCATCGGCGCCTATTGTTTTGAAAGACGATCCAACATTGATGTTCAATAATTCAGGAATGGCACAGTTCAAAGAATACTTTTTAGGAAACGGAACGCCTAAAAGCAAACGAATTGCCGATACTCAAAAATGCCTTCGTGTTTCTGGAAAACACAACGATTTAGAAGATGTAGGTTTTGATACGTATCATCATACCATGTTTGAAATGCTAGGCAACTGGTCTTTTGGCGATTATTTTAAAAAAGAAGCCATCAATTGGGCTTGGGAATTGTTAACTGAAATCTACAAAATTCCAAAAGAGAATTTATACGTTTCTGTTTTTGAGGGAAATCCAGACGAAAACGTGCCTTTTGATCAAGAAGCTTTTGATATATGGAAATCATTAATAGATGAAGACCGAATTATTCTTGGTAATAAAAAAGACAACTTTTGGGAAATGGGCGATCAAGGGCCGTGTGGTCCATGTTCTGAAATTCATGTTGATATTCGTTCTAACGAAGAAAAAGCACTAGTTTCTGGAAAAAGTTTGGTCAATAACGATCATCCTCAAGTGGTGGAGATTTGGAACAATGTGTTCATGGAATTCAACCGAAAAGCCGATGGTTCTTTAGAAAAATTACCAGCACAACACGTTGATACCGGAATGGGATTTGAACGTTTGTGTATGGCATTGCAAGGAAAAACTTCTAATTATGACACGGATGTTTTTACACCACTTATCGAAAAAGTAGAAGAAATTACGGGTTTAAAATACACTTCTAACGAAGTACAAAACATAACTGAGGAACAAAACAAAACCAACATTGCTATTCGCGTTGTTGTCGATCACATTCGTGCGGTTGCGTTTGCTATTGCCGACGGACAATTACCATCCAATACTGGCGCAGGTTATGTCATTCGTAGAATTTTACGTCGTGCTATTCGTTACGGATTTACATTTTTAAACACCAAAGAGCCTTTTATTAATAAATTGGTCGAAGTTTTAGCAAATCAAATGGGGGAATTTTTTCCCGAAATCAAATTACAACAACAATTGGTTACTAATGTAATTCGCGAAGAAGAAGCATCGTTTTTAAGAACGTTAGACCAAGGATTGCAATTGTTAGAAAATGTAGTTAAAGAAACAAAAGGGAAAGAAGTTTCTGGAGCAAAAGCATTTGAATTATATGATACATTTGGTTTTCCAATTGATTTAACGGCTTTGATTTTAAGAGAAAAAGGATATGATTTAGACGAAGCTGGATTCAATACAGCCATGCAAGAACAAAAAAATCGTTCTCGTGCGGCTTCAGAAGTTTCTACCGAAGATTGGTCGGTTTTGATTCCAGGAAATGTGGAAACATTTGTTGGTTATGACCAAACAGAGAACGAAGTAAAAATAACAAGAATTCGTAAAGTAGATTCTAAAAAAGACGGAATTTTATATCAAATTGTTTTAGACAACACACCGTTTTATCCAGAAGGTGGTGGACAAGTGGGAGATAAAGGAATCCTTTTTTCTGCTAACGAAACGATTGATATTATTGATACCAAAAAAGAAAATAATTTAATTCTGCATTTTGCGAAACAACTTCCCGAAAATGTGGAAGCTAGTTTTTTAGCTAAAGTGAATACGGAATTAAGAACATCAACATCCAAAAACCATTCGGCTACGCACTTGATGCATTTGGCTTTGCGAACTATACTTGGAACTCATGTCGAGCAAAAAGGATCGTTGGTGAATCCAAATTATTTACGTTTCGATTTTTCACATTTTTCTAAAGTGTCAGACGAAGAATTGCGTCAAGTAGAGTCAAGTGTCAATGCGCAAATTGAAGAACAATTGCAATTGGTTGAACACAGAAATATTCCAATTAAAGAAGCCTTGGATAAAGGAGCTATGGCGTTGTTTGGTGAAAAATATGGCGATTCAGTTCGAATGATTGAGTTTGGAAATAGCAAGGAATTGTGTGGTGGAATCCATGTGAAAAACACCTCAGAAATTTGGAATTTCAAAATAATATCCGAAGGAGCAGTGGCGGCAGGAATTCGACGAATAGAAGCAATTACCGGCGAAGCTGTGAAACAATTCTATCAAAATCAAGAAACTATTTTGGCTGAGATAAAGGAAACATTGAAAAATCCTCAAGACACACTTAAAGCGGTTGTTTCTTTGCAAGACGAAAATGCAAAATTTAAAAAACAAATTGAGCAATTATTAAAAGAGAAAATCGACGGTTTAAAGAATAATTTAGTTTCAGAATTTCAAGAAATTAACGGGATTCACTTTTTGGCAAAACAGGTTGATTTATCAATGAGTTCAACCAGAGATTTGGCGCAAGCCATTGGAAGTTCTAAACCCAATTCGTTTGTTTTTTTAGCTTCAATTGAAGATAATGCTCCAAATATCCATTGCTATATTTCAAAAGAAGTAGTAGCAGAAAAAGGGTTAAATGCTGGAAATGTAATTAGAGAATTAGGGAAACACATTGAAGGAAATGGCGGTGGACAACCTTTCTTCGCCTCTGGGAAAGGGAAAAATGTAAATGGAATTAAAGATGCTTTAGAAAAGGTGATTGATTTTGTTAAATAGGTTTTTGTTTTATAAAAAAGCTTCTTGAGAATGTTTTTCAACAGATAAATTTGGGCTTTGTCGGAAATTTTATTTTTTAAAGATTTCCTTCTCTACTTTTGAAATATGAAAAAAATAATTTGTCTTTTTATAATTACCATTTTTATCAGTTCGCTAACTTCATGCTCTGAAGATCAAGATGACAATTTCAAAGTAAAACTTCTTACTAAAGTTATCGAAGTGAATGAAGACGAAAGCACCTCAACGATTGATTTCACATACGATGGAAACAAAATTGCAACTATTAAATCTGAAGTTTCTTTAAAAACCTTTACTTATACTGGAAATTTAATTACTAAAATAGTTGAATTGGACAAAACAACTCAACTGTCAAAGACTTCTGATTACATTTATGATGGAGATAAATTGACTTCTATAGTTAGTTCTGATAATTATTCTTTGAATTATATTTACAATTCTAACGGTTCGATTTCTTACCAGAAAACTACTACCGATGATGATGACGACGATTCAATTATTTTATTAGAACAGGGCACTCTTAATTTTCTGAATCAAAATATTTCTGAAAATAAAAAAACAGACTATACTACCGGAACAACAATTATTGCTACAGAAACCCTTAGTTTAGAGTATGACAACAAAGTAAATCCATTGAAAAACATTACAGGTTTTAGTAAATTACTAGACCATTTTAATCATATTTCTAGCAATAATATTACCAAGAATACGCATATTAGCTCTACAAAATTTTTAGAAACCGATGAGGAATCATCTTCACTTGTTTACTCTTCTAAAAATTATAACTATGACCAAGATGGCTACCCAAAAGAATTAATTTCAGATAAACCGCTGTTTGAGACCAAATATCAAAAACACGTTAAATCAATCTATTTCTACGAATAAGATTCTTGTTTTTTAAGTTTAATTATTTAAACATTTCATCCATTCCCGGAATCATTGGAATATCAACTTTGGCTACAGCATCTAATTCAGCTTGATTTACTTTTGCAGCTTTCTCGATAGCCTTGTTCAAAATTACAATCAAATAATCTTCTAGCTGTTCTTTGTCATTTAATAATGAATCATCAATACTAATAGATTTCATTTTCCCGTTGGCGGTAAAAGTAACTTTGAGAGAACCATCATTACTTTGTTCATCAATTAAAACGGAGTCTAAACGTTTTTTTGTTTCTTCCATTTTTCGTTGGGTTTCTTTCAATTTACCCATCATTCCCATTAAATCCATATTTACTATTTTAAATTAATTCGCTAAATTACTATATTGCAAACAAACATTCATATTTCATCTATGAAAAATAGAACCATTCTAAGCTGTGTTTATCTTATTTTTGTTTTTCACTCACAAAACATTAAATCCCAAAATATGTCAGAAATAATTCAACCTCCAATTGCTAAAAAGATTCCTAAAACAATGGAAAAATTTAATGATAGTAGGATTGATGATTATTTTTGGTTAAATCAAAGAGAAAATCCAGTAGTCATTGATTATTTGAATAAAGAAAATGAGTATTACAATAAAATGACTGCTCACACAAAAGTATTTCAAAAAGAACTTTTTGAAGAAATGAAATCCAGAATAAAGGAAGTAGATGAATCTGTTCCTTATTTATACAACGGTTATTATTATTTTACCCGTTTTGAAAAAGGAAAAGATTACCCTATTTATTCTAGAAAAAAAGAAAGTCTTACTGCTGATGAAGAAATCATGTTCGATTGCAATGCATTAGCAAAAGGAAATTCTTATTTTCAATTGGGAGGTTTAAGCATCAGTCCAGATAATAAATATGCCACTTTTGCAGTCGACACCACAGGAAGAAGAATTTATATTCTTAAGATTAAAAATCTTGAAACAAACGAGATTTTACCTGATGTAATCAAAAATAGTTCAGGTGAAAGTACATGGGCAAATGATAATAAAACCATTTTTTACACGCATCAAGACAAAGTTACCCTGAGAACCAACAAGATTTTTAAACATAAATTAGGTAGTGATGCTGCTAGCGATGTATTGGTTTATGAAGAAAAAGACGAAACTTTTCATGTGGATGTTAGCAAAGAAAAATCGAAAAAATACATTGTTATCAGTTCGTCAAGCACATTAACCACAGAAAGCAGGATTCTGTTAGCCGATAATCCTGACGGTAAATTCACTGTTTTTCAAAAAAGAAAAAGAGGTTTAGAATATGACATTGCCCATTTTGAGGATAGCTTTTACATTGTGACTAATAAAGACGAAGCTTTCAATTTTAAATTGATGAAAACACCTGAAAATGCTACTTCAAAAGAGAATTGGACAGATTTGATTGCGCATCGAGAAGATGTTTTATTGGAAGATATTGAAATTTTTAAAGATTTTTTGGTAATCGAAGAACGCTCTAAAGGACTCAATAAAATTAAAATCAAACCATGGAATGGAGAAGACGAATATTATTTGCCTTTCGAAAGTGAAACCTACACAGCCTACACCACAACCAATGTAGATTTTGATACCGATATTTTACGATATTCATATCAATCGATGAAAACACCCTCGTCTTTGATTGATTTTAATATGAAAACTAAAACTAAAGAAATCAAGAAAGAGCAACAAGTTTTGGGCGGAAAATTTGACAAAAATAATTACACCGAAGAACGAGTATGGGCTACTGCCAAAGATGGAACAAAAGTTCCGATTTCGATGGTGTACAAAAAAGAGATTAAAAAAGATGGTTCAAATCCATTGTTGTTGTACGCCTATGGTTCTTATGGGCATTCTATGGATGCAACTTTTTCTTCGACTCGATTGACTTTGCTCGACAGAGGATTTATTTTTGCAATTGCACACACTCGTGGCGGAGAGGATTTAGGAAGACAATGGTATGAAGATGGAAAATTATTGAAAAAGAAAAACACCTTCACTGATTTTATCGATTGTTCGAAATTTGTAATTGACCAAAAATATACTTCACCAGCACATTTGTACGCAGAAGGCGGTTCGGCTGGAGGATTATTGATGGGAGTTGTTGCCAATTTAGCCCCCGAATTATACAATGGTATTATTGCACAAGTCCCTTTTGTAGATGTAATGACAACCATGCTTGACGAAACTATTCCTTTAACAACAGGGGAATATGATGAGTGGGGAAATCCGAACAAGAAAAAATATTATGATTATATGCGTTCGTACTCCCCTTATGACAATCTAAAAGAACAAATCTATCCAAATATGTATGTTTCAACGGGTTTACACGACTCTCAGGTGCAGTATTGGGAGCCTGCAAAATGGGTTGCGAAATTAAGAACCATGAAAACAAATGATACTATTTTGTTTCTTGATACCAATATGGATGCTGGTCATGGAGGTGCTTCTGGAAGATTTGAAGCTATTAAAGAATTAGCAAAGGAATATAGTTTTTTGTTAGATTTAGAAAAAATTAAAAAGTAATTGATTTTTTTTTGTTAAATTTGCAAAGATTTTAGGTTAAGATTAGAAAGTGTACTTGATTAACTATTTTATGAAAGAAGAAATAAACGCTTATAATAATATTTTAGAATTAATAGGAGATACACCGCTTATTAAACTAAATAGAGTTACCGAAGAATTAGAAGGGAATTTTTATGCAAAAGTAGAAGCATTTAATCCTGGACATTCAACCAAAGACCGTATTGCGTTATATATTATTGAAGAAGCTGAAAAACGAGGAATTTTATCTCCTGGTGATACCATCATTGAAACAACATCTGGAAATACCGGTTTTAGTTTGGCGATGGTAAGTGTTATTAAAGGTTATAACTGTATATTAGCAGTAAGTTCAAAATCATCAAAAGATAAAATTGACATGCTTCGTAATTTAGGAGCAAAAGTATATGTTTGTCCTGCGCACGTCTCTGCAGATGATGAAAGATCGTATTACAATGTTGCCAAAAGATTACATGAAGAAACAAAAGGTTCTGTGTATATCAATCAATATTTTAACCAACTTAATATTGACGCTCACTATAAATCAACTGGGCCAGAAATTTGGAAACAAACCAATGGTAAAATAACTCACCTTATTGCTTGTAGCGGAACAGGAGGAACTATTTCTGGAACTGCCAAATACCTTAAAGAACAAAACCCAAACATTCGAATTCTTGGTGTAGACGCTTTTGGTTCTGTATTAAAAAAATACCACGAAACAAAAGAGTTTGATAACGATGAAATTTATCCTTACAGAATTGAAGGTTTAGGAAAAAACCTAATCCCATCTGCTACTGATTTTGATGTTATTGACAAGTTTATAAAAGTTACCGACGAGGAAAGTGCCCATTCAACTAGAGAGTTAGTTAGAAAAGAAGGAATGTTTTTAGGATACACGTCAGGAGCCGTTCTACAAGCTATTAAACAATATGCCGAAGAAGGCGAATTTGATTCAAATAGTAATGTAATTGCTATTTTCCCAGATCACGGTTCTCGCTATATGAGCAAAGTATTTAGTGATGATTGGATGAACGAACAAGGATTTTTTGACAGTATTAATGAAGAGGAAGTTCAAAAAATTGAATTTATTAAATAAGTTTTAAAACTTACAACATACCTAAAAAGGCTGTTTCTATCCGAAACAGCCTTTTTGATTTTATATCTAAATTAAAGATTGTAAATTTGATTTTTCAATACCCAATTATGCTTGAACTTGGCGCTATTTCGTTTTCTTATAACAATATTCCCTTAATCGAAAATATAAGTTTTTCGGTTTCAAAAGGCAGTAATATAGCGCTAATAGGCGAAAGTGGTTCAGGAAAAAGTACGTTATTAAAATTAATATACGGATTATACGATTTAGATAAAGGAGAAATTCGATACAATAAAAAATTGATTTTAGGTCCTAAATACAACCTGATTCCAGGCGAAGATTATATTAAATATTTAGCCCAAGATTTTGATTTGATGCCCTATATTTCAGTAGAAGAAAACGTCGGAAAGTTTTTGTCTAACATTTATAAAGACCAAAAAGAATCACGAGTTGCCGAACTCTTGGGACTTGTTGAAATGACAGAATTTGCAAAAGTTAAAGCAAAACTACTAAGCGGTGGTCAACAACAAAGAGTAGCTTTAGCGAGAGTTTTAGCCTTAGAACCCGAACTACTTTTGTTAGACGAACCGTTTAGCCAAATTGATTCCTTTCGAAAAAATAAATTGCGTAGAAATTTGTTTTCCTATTTAAAGCAAAAACAAATTAGCTGTATTGTAGCCACTCACGACAGCATTGAGAGCTTATCATTTTCTGATGAAACAATTGTGATTAGAAACGGGAAAATAGTTGCTAAAAACAGTCCTGAGGACTTATTTAAAAACCCTTCAAACCACTATATTGCTTCTCTTTTTGGAGAAGTAAATCAAATAGAAGCAAACTTACTTTCTTGGACTGATAAAAAAAATGGAATTCAATTAGTTTATCCACATCAACTTGAAATCGTCTCGCAATCAAAATTAAAAGTGGTTGTAAAACAGTGTTATTTCAAAGGAAGTCATTTTTTGGTAGAATCTGTATTTAATACCGAAACTATCTTTTTTGATTCCATTTCAGAACAACAAATAGGATCAGAAGTGTTTTTGAATTTGAAACACTAGTTTTTCACTTCTTTATTGAAATAAACCAAATAATAATACATTTGTTTTTCTTCGTCCCAGCCTTTTTCTACAAATTTTTCGGCACTTTCGGGATTAATAAAATCCATTTTAATCTGGATTTGAGTGTCTAAATTAATCACATTTCGTATTGATTTTCTAGCATCCGAAACAGCTGCATTGGCAATTGGGAAAGTGGTCACATCTTCGATGCTATATTTTTCGCCCTTATCTACTTTATAATTCTTAAATTCAGGAATCAAATCAGGATTGTCTAATACTTCGTTCAAGAAATTACTTTCTTCGAATTGATCATTTTTAGCAAAATAATTAACTGAACGGTTCATAAACATCACCTCTTCTTTTTTATCTTCTGCAGGAAAAACGACATCTTTTGCAAAACCTTGACAAAATTTCAAGTATTTTTTGGTTATAAAATTTTCATCCTCAAAAGCATCAACCGACAAGAAATGCTCTAACCAATAACGTGCATCGTAGCGATTGCTGTCAACAGTTAGAATTTTGTACCCTTCCTCCTTTTTATAATTAAAAATCAAGCAACCCTTATCTAATTTATTAAGATTAATTCCTTGTTGCAAAATCATATCCAAATTGCTGTTTTTTTCTTCAAATTGTAAAAAATCAGTCTGAATTTCACTTTTAAAAATCCCTATTGCATCCACAACGTTATTATCTATATTTATATTCGTTAAATGTGCTACATAAACCTCCCCATTTTTGATATGTGGATGATTGGATTGCTCGAATAAATGAGTGGTGATTTTTTTTGAAACTTCATGTAAACTACTAGGATTATCAAATAATTGAGTAGCCAAGGTGTACATTTCATTGTATTCCAAATCAACTTCATGGGCAAACTGAAAGTAGTTTTCTTCTTTTTCTCTAAAAGGTTTAAAAAAATACTCTTTAATGATAGGCAAAACCTCATTATTCAAATTAAAGGGTTGCTCGGATAAAAAAATAGCTTCGTTTCGACTCTTGTTTCCTACTCTATGAATAGAAAGTGTTTCGATATGGGTGTTGAAAAGGTTGATCATTTAAAAAGGGTTTCCTCTCCCCAACCCTCTCCAAAGGAGAGGGAGATGAGATATGAATATTATTCGTTTTTTTATGTATGTTATTTTTAACTTGAAATGAAGCAATTTTTACAAACTATTCAAATCAAGTTTCGGCTCCCTCTCCTATGGAGAGGGTTGGGGAGAGGATTAATTCCAGTTCTCTTCAAAACCAAAATCCTCAAAGCTATCATCACTTTCAAACATATCAAGATCATCATCATCTAAATCATCTTCGAATTCATTATAACTTTCGTCATCCTCATCGGCTAAAAAGTTTTTTTCTGTAGCTTCAGCTGGCATTTCACCATGAGAAAAAATAGTTTCCGGATAAATATTTCCTGCAACAACATCTTCAATAGCGGCTAATTCAATCAAAAAAGTCCACATATTGATAAAATCATACACATAAATTATCTTGGTGCTTTCGCTGTCTAAAATATCCGAAAGTAAATAATCGCTCATTGTTTTTTGTTCTCCAGGAACATCTCCTGTGTCAA
This sequence comes from Flavobacterium psychrophilum, assembly GCA_945861915.1. Classification (GTDB taxonomy): domain Bacteria; phylum Bacteroidota; class Bacteroidia; order Flavobacteriales; family Flavobacteriaceae; genus Flavobacterium; species Flavobacterium psychrophilum_E. The sequence goes on from CAMAWK010000037.1 coordinate 11,901, forward strand.
ACATCGGAATTTCATCTTCTTGATTCCAAGTATCATCACAAGTATAAAACGAGGCTACTTCCATACCGTCAAAACCAAAAGAATTAACAATAGCGTTATGTAAATCTTCTAAAGTATCGTCTGCAAGTATTGCAATGTCTCTAAAAATATCTTCTTCTGTGTCAAGAATGACTCTAAATTTATAAACCATAATCTGTTTTTTTATTGGTTTTCAAAGGTAAAATTTAATTTTATATTTTATCCCGAAGTTTCAGGACAGATTTCGGATTTGTTGAAAAGATTTTAAATCTTCAAATTATTAATTCAACTTTCGTATAACTTTGGCTGGATTACCAACTGCTAATGAATTATCTGGAATATCTTTTGTCACTACCGAACCCGCTCCGATTACACAGCCATTTCCAATTGTGATTTCGGGTAGAATAATAGAATTGCCACCTAACCAACAATCATTTCCAATTGTGACCGGAAAAGCATTTTCAAGCACTTTCCTTGCTTCAGCTTCCAATGGATGATTGGCAGTATAAATTTGAACGCCAGGAGCAAAAAAAACATTGGAACCAATTATGACTTTTGCTCCGTCTAAAACAACACAATTAACATTAAAATAAACATGATCACCACAAACAATATTGTATCCATAATCACAAAAAAAGGGTGGCTCGATATAAAGATTCAAGCCCGAATTCGGAATCAATTCTTTGATTATTTCTTTTGCTTTTTTGGTAATTCTGTACTCAATAACATTTAATCTATGAAGCAAATTTTTTGCTTTTCTTCTATCTTTTACTAGAGTAGAATCTCCAGCCAAATAATATTCTCCAGCCATCATTTTTTCTTTTTCGGTCTTCATAAAAAGAATTTTATTTGAATTAAATGTGATAATTAAAGCGCTAAATAGTTAAATATAATTTTAAACTTCTTTAATAATAAGTGAATTTGCAAACTTAATCTTTACTTCAATTATACTATGTTAAATACACTGAATATCATATTATTGAATAGTCAATATAGATTATTCCTATGAGGATTTTTTACTGTTTTCGAGCACTAAATAAAACTGCAAACCAAATAATATCGTTGCTAAAACAATGTGAATAGTTTGGGTTCCAAAAGGGAAATTAAAATAATACATACTTATTCCGGATAGAATTTCTAATAAAATTAAAACGGCTACCCAATTCATTTTTGCAAATCCTAAACCGAGTTTTTTGTTTCTAAAAAACAAAAAAACATTGGCACTCAAAACCAAAATTGAAAAGCTTCGATGGATGTAAAAATTAATTTTAGGATTTTGGATCCAAGCCTCTTTTGGCAAACCCATTTCTACAATCGTATCTACTGATTCTCGAACCTGGGTTCCTAAGACAATTTGAATAATAGTTAATCCGAGAGCAGCGTACAAAACCCATTTAAATTTATTCTCTATTCTCTTTGTGCTTAATGAATTTTGAGCAATAAAAACAACATACAATTGGATAGATACAATTAGTAATGCCACCAGCATATGAGTGGTGATTTTATAAGGATTCAAAACCGAATCAACTACTGTTTTCCCTAACCAAGCCTGAAAGCCCATTAGAAAACAAATAAACAGACTCCACAGAATCAACTTTTTATTTTCGTTCCAATAACCAAACGAAAAGAAAAGCGCTGCTAAACAGGCTAAACCAGCCAAAGCTCCAACCAATCGATTCAAATATTCGACCCAAGTATGAAACGGATTGAAAATAGCATAATCATGTTTGGTGTACTTTTCCCACTGATTAGATTTAAATTGAGCTGTTGCTATAAAGTCCTCTTTTGCAACTAATAAACTTTGATCTTTAATGATAACTTGACCCTTTTTATAGTCTTTTGAGACAGTATATAGCAATTCTTTTTCTTCTGTGGGCGGAATATAATAACCAAAACATTTAGGCCAATCTGGACATCCCATTCCTGACCCAGTCATTCGAACCAATGCTCCGGCAATTATAACTAAATACACCAGAACTAAAGCAATTTTTGCAGATG